>DASXRW010000055.1:0-3618 GCA_036506355.1 Burkholderiales bacterium | reverse complement strand
CAAACCGGGTGAGGCCTATAATATCGGCGGTACCACGACGATGACCGTCGGAGAAGTGCTCAAGAGGCTGATCGCCATGGCGAAAAAGCCCATCCCGACCCGTCTCGATCCGGCGCTGCTGCGACCCGCCGACGTCACCCTCCAGATCCCGAATGTCGAGCGCTTCGTGAGCGCAACCGGCTGGAAGCCGAAGTATTCGTTCGACGAGAGCCTCGCGCACCTGCTTGAATACTGGCGCCGCCGCGCGGCGATGGAGTTAGCAACGCAATGAGCAATCTGCAGAACATCCGCATCGCTGCCCGGGACAAGGCCCCGGTCGCGCGCGCGGTCACGCTCGAGCCGGCGGCCGACACCACGACGCCGTTGCGCGTCGGCCTGGTGCAGATCAACCACAGCTTCTCCGGCCAGAACTACCTGCCGTATTCGGCGGGCCTGCTGCAGGCGTATGCGGCGAAGAATGCGCGGCATCCCGAGCGCTACGACTTCGGCCTGCCGATCTACGCGCGCATTCCCGTGGCGCAGGCGGTCGAAGCGTTGCGCGACGCCGACGTCGTCGGCTTCAGCACCTACGTCTGGAACATCCGCATCTCGCTCGAGATCGCGCGGCGCCTGAAGGCGCTCAAGCCCCAGATGCTGATCGTCTTCGGCGGGCCGCAGGTACCCGACCGCTCCGAGGCCTTCCTGCGTCAGCACCCTTTCATCGACCTCGCGGTGCACGGCGAGGGCGAGGCCGTGTTCCTCTCGATCCTCGAGAACTTTCCGTCGCGCAGCTTCGAGCAGGTGCCCTCGATCAGCTTCGTGCGTGCCGACGGCAGCTTCCAGCTCAACCCGCGCGCCGAGCGCCTGCACGACATCTCGGTCATCCCGTCGCCGTATCTCTCGGGCATCTTCGACCCGCTGATGGCGGCGAACCCGCAGGAAAAGTGGCTGATCCTGTGGGAGACGAACCGCGGCTGCCCGTTCAAGTGCACGTTCTGCGACTGGGGCTCGGCGATCGCCGCCAAGGTCAGCCAGTTCGACGAAGAGCGCCTGCTGCGCGAGGTCGACTGGTTCGCGGGCAACAAGGTCGAGTTCATCTTCTGCTGCGACGCCAACTACGGCATGCTGAAGCGCGACTACGACATCACCAAGTACGTCGCCGACGTCAAGCAGCGCCTCGGCTACCCGCGCGCGCTGTCGGTGCAGAACACCAAGAACGGCACCGATCGGGCGTACAAGGTGCAGAAGCTGCTTTCGGATGCGGGCCTGAACAAGGGCGTCGCCATCGCGCTGCAGTCGGTCGATGGCGCGACGCTCGAGGCGATCAAGCGCGAAAACATCTCCACCGAGTCATTCCAGGAGCTGCAGCGGCGCTTCACCCGCGACCGGGTCGAGACCTACTCCGACCTGATCCTCGGCCTCCCAGGCGAGACCTACGATTCCTTCGCCGACGGTGTGGCGCAGGTGATCGACAACGGCCAGCACAATCGCATCCAGTTCAACAATCTGTCGATCCTGCCGAACGCCGAGATGGGCGACCCGGCCTACCAGAAGAAGTACGGCATGGTCACGGTGCAGACCAAGATCATCAACATCCACGGCTCGCTGAAGGAGACCGCCGAAGAGGAGATCTACGAGGTACAGGATCTGGTCGTCGCCACGGCATCGATGCCGCACGAGGACTGGGCGCGAACGCGCGCTTTCTCCTGGATGACGGCGTTCCTGCACTTCGACAAGGTGATGCAGATCCCGCTGGTGTTGGTGCGCGACCTGTCCGACATCAGCTACCGCGAGATCGTCGAGGCCTTCCTCGGCGAGCGGGCCGAGCGCTACCCGGTGATCGCCGACATCAAGCGCTTCTTCATCGACAAGGCGCGCGACATCCAGGCGGGCGGCGCCGAGTACTGCCACTCGGCGGAATGGCTCGACATCTTCTGGCCGGCCGACGAGTACGTGCTGATCAAGCTCTGCATCGAGGGCAAGCTCGATCGCTTCTACGCGGAAGCCGAGAGCCTGCTCACCGAGCTGACCGAAGTGCACTCGGCGGCGCTGCCGCGCGAGCTCTTGCACGAGGCGGTGCGCCTCAACCGCCAGCTCATCAAGCTGCCCTTCCAGCGCGACGACATCGAAGTGGAGACCTCGCACAATATTTGGGAGTACTACCGAGCCGTGCTGGTCGGCGACCGCATACCGCTCGAGGATCGCGCCTGCGTCAACCGCATCCGCCGCAGCCAGGCGGTCTACGACACCTGGACCGACTGGTACCGCGAGGTCATCTGGTACGGCAATAAGAAGGGCGCCTACCTGTACGGCAACGACGCGGCGGAACGCGAGCTGGCGGGCCACTACTAGGGTGCGGCAGCGGCGACTGGGGCGCTCGGGCCTCGCCGTCTCGGAGATCGGCTTCGGCGCCTGGGGCATCGGCGGCAACAAGGACGGTGCGATCGCCTACGGGCCGACCGACGAGGCGCAATCGCTCGACGCGCTGGCCGCGGCGCTCGACGCCGGCATCAACTTTTTCGATACCGCGGACCTCTACGGTTTTGGCGAGAGCGAGCGCCTCATCGGCAAAGCGTTTGCCGGCCGGCGCGAGCAGGTCGTCATCGCCAGCAAGGCGGGCATGCTGGACCCGCAGGGCCGACAAGACTTCAGCTCTGCCCATATCGCCGCCTCGCTCGAAGGCAGCCTGAAGCGGCTGCGCAGCGACTATGTGGATCTCTACCAGCTGCACGGTGCCTCGCCCGACCAGCTCGACGACGCTGTCCAGACGATGGACGGGCTGCGCCGGCAGGGTAAGGCGCGCGCGATCGGCATCTCGCTGCGCGCTCCGGAAGAAGGCGAGCGGGCGCTTGCGCTCTATCCTTTCGACGCGGTGCAGGTGAATTTCAATCTGCTGGACCAGCGCGTGCTGGACACCGGGCTGATGGACCGCTGCAAGGAGCGCGGCGCCGGCATCATCGTGCGCACGCCGCTGTGCTTCGGCTTTCTCACCGGCGAGTACTCGGCGGCCCAGGAGTACGATGCCTCCGACCATCGCAGCCGCTGGAACCTGGAGCAGCGGCGCGTCTGGTCAAGCGCCTATGAGTTGTTTTCCGGCGTCAAAGGCCGGACCGACACGCCGGCACAGTTCGCGCTGCGCTTCTGCCTCTCGTTCGACGCGGTCTCGTCGGTGATCCCCGGCATGCTCACGCGCGAGCACGTGCGGGAGAACGCCGCCGCGGCCGAGGCACCACCGCTCGGGCCGGCAGAGACGGGCCGCATCCGCGAGATCTACCGCTCCCACCGCTTCTTCGTGGGGCGCTGAAGATGCTCTTCAAGGACAAGCGGATCCTCGTCGCCGGTGCCACCGGTTTGATCGGCAGCCATCTCCTCAAGCGCCTGCTCGCCGAAGGCGCGCGCGTGCGCGCCACGCACTGGAAGCGGGATATCGCACTGCGCCATCCGGCACTGGAGACGATGCGGGCCGATCTGACGCGCGGCGAGGACTGCCGCCGCGTCGTGCGCGACATGGAGTGGGTGTTCCTGTGCGCGGCGAGCACCTCCGGCGCTCATACCATCGCGTCGACGCCCATGGTGCATGTGACGCCCAACGTGCTGATCAACTCGCAGATGCTCGAAGCCGCCTACGAGGCGGGCGTG
>DASXRW010000054.1:0-1838 GCA_036506355.1 Burkholderiales bacterium | reverse complement strand
GAGGTGTGGGTGTTCTCGATCGGCGAGCCCGAGGTGAGCGAGGCCGTGGCGATCCAGCGCTTCTTCGACGGTATCCAGAAGTACACGCCACAGCTCATCTCCTGGAACGGCCGCAATTTCGACCTGCCGGTGCTGGTGGCGCGCGGCCTGATCCACGGCGTCGCCGCCGCCTGCTTCTGGGACACCGGCCAGGACAACAAGGACGCCAAGTGGGCGAACTACATCAACCGCTTCCATGACCGGCACCTCGATCTCATGGATGTGCTGTCGATCTACGGCGGGCGCGGCGCGCCGCTCGACGAGGTTTCGCGTCTCGCCGGCTTCCCCGGCAAGCTCGGCGTGGGCGGGGCGGCCGTCTGGGAGACCTACCGGCAGGGCGCCGTCGCCTCGATCCGCGATTACTGCGAGACCGACTGCGCCAACACCTATCTCCTCTACCTGCGCTTCCAGATGATGCGCTGCGCGCTGACGCGCGAGCAGTACGAGCGCGAGATGGCGCTGCTGCGCGCGTTCCTCGAAAAGCAGAACCTGCCGCACTGGACAGAGTTTCTCTCGCTCTGGAAGAACTGATTCTCGAGATCGAAGGGCTCGACGCCGAGGGGCGCGGCGTCGCGCGCAAGCCCGACGGCAAAGTGGTGTTCGTCGAAGGCGCGCTGCCCGGCGAGCGCGCCGCCGTGCAGATCATGACCGGCGGGCGGCGGTTCGATCTCGGCCGCGCCAACCGTCTGCTCGCCGAATCGCCCGGCCGGCGCGCGCCGCGTTGCCCGCACTTCGGCGTCTGCGGCGGCTGCGCCACGCAGCACGCCGATCTCGCGACGCAGATGGCCGCCAAGCAGGACTGGCTCGAGCAGAACCTGGCGCGCATCGGAAGAGTGCGCTCCGAGCGCATGCTGCCGATGGTGACCGGCGAGGAGTGGGGCTACCGGCACCGCGCCCGGCTCTCGGTGCGCCGCGTCGAGAAGAAGGGCGTGATGGTCGGCTTCCGCGAGCGCCGCTCGACCTACGTGACCGACATGCACGAGTGCCCCGTACTCCCCGCGCGCATCTCGGCGCTGATCGATCCGCTGCGGCAGTTGATCGAGCAGCTCTCGGTCCACAGCCGCCTGCCGCAGGTCGAGGTCGCCGTGGGCGACAATGCCGCCGCGCTGGTGTTTCGCCACCTTCTGCCGCTAACCGAAGCTGACCATTCGGCGCTGCGAGCGTTTGCAGATCAATACGGCATCCACGTCTGGCTGCAACCCGGCGGCCCGGACAGCGCGCATGCCTTCCATCCCGCGACGAGCGAGCTCTACTACGAGCTGCCGGACTTCGGCGTGCGCGTGCATTTCCGGCCGACCGATTTCACGCAGGTGAACCACACCGTCAACCGGGTGCTGGTCGCGCGCGCCATCGCGCTGCTGGATCCGCAGCCGGGCGAGCGCATCGCCGATCTCTTCTGCGGCCTGGGCAATTTCTCGCTGCCGATCGCGCGGCGCGGTGCGCAAGTGATCGGCTTCGAGGGCAGCCGCGAGCTCGTCGCGCGCGCCGGGCAGAATGCCGCGGCCAACGGCCTGGTGGCGCAGTTCGAGCTGATGGATCTGTTCGCGCCCAACCTCGCGCCGTACGGGCGCTTCGACAAGCTCTTGATCGATCCGCCGCGGCAGGGCGCGATTGAAATAGTGAAATTGCTCGGTCCTTCATTTCCGCTGCGCATTGTCTATGTGTCCTGCGACACGGCGACGCTCGCGCGCGATGCCGGTGTATTAGTTCACACGCAGGGCTACCGGCTCGCCGCGGCCGGGGTCGTCAACATGTTTCCGCACACGGCGCACGTCGAGAGCATTACACTTTTCGAAAGG
>DASXRW010000053.1:0-7213 GCA_036506355.1 Burkholderiales bacterium | reverse complement strand
ACCCAGGTCGCCGCGATGGAGGTCACCGCCACGCGCTCGGAGGGCGAGGCGCTGCTGCTCGAAAACAACCTGATCAAGAGCCTCGCGCCGCGCTACAACATCCTGTTCCGCGACGACAAGTCCTACCCGTACCTCATGGTTACCGGGCACACTTATCCGCGCCTCGGCTTCCACCGCGGCGCCAAGGACAAGAAGCATCGCTATTTCGGACCCTTTCCCCACGCCTACGCGGTGCGCGAGAGCATCCAGCTCCTGCAGCGGGTGTTTCGCCTGCGCACCTGCGAGGACACGGTGTTCGAGAACCGCTCCCGCCCGTGCCTCTTGCACCAGATCCAGCGCTGCACGGCGCCGTGCACCGGCAAGATCGCGCCTGAGCCGTATGCCGAGGATGTGGCGAACGCGGTGCTCTTCCTCGAGGGGCGCGAGGACGACGTCATCAAGGGGCTCACCGAGAAGATGCAGCGCGCCGCCGAGGAGCGCCACTACGAGCAGGCGGCGATCTACCGCGACCAGGTGCGCGCGCTCGCGCGCGTGCAGGCGCGCCAGTACGTGGAATCGCACCGCGGCGTCGACGCCGACGTGGTGGCCTGCGTGATCGAGGGCGGCATCGCCTGCGTCAACCTGGTGATGATCCGCACCGGGCGCCATGTCGGGGACCGCAGCTTCTTCCCCGCTAACGCCGAAGGCGCGGAAGCGGCCGAGGTGGTGGCTGCGTTCCTCGAGCAGCACTATTTGGAGCAGCCGCTGCCGGGGCTGGTGATCGCGAGCGCGCCGGTCGAGCTCGAGAATGTCCACGCCGTGACCCCCTCGCATGGAGAACGCCGCGTGTGGCTCGACATGGCGCGCAAGAACGCGCTGCTCGCGATCGCACAGCACGTGCGCGATCGCTCGACGCAGGAGACGCGCCTCGCGGCGCTGCGCGAGGCGCTCGGCCTGCCCGAAGGCGCGAGCCGCGTCGAATGCTTCGACATCAGCCACACGATGGGCGAGGCGACCGTGGCGAGCTGCGTGGTGTATGACCGCCAGCAGATGCAGAAATCGGAGTACCGGCGCTTCAACATCCGCGGTATCACGCCCGGCGACGATTACGCGGCGATGCGCCAGGTGCTCGAGCGGCGCTACGCGCGCGTCACCGCGGAGAGCGGCAAGATGCCCGACCTGGTCCTGATCGACGGCGGCAAGGGACAGGTCGGCGTCGCGCGCGGCGTGCTGGCCGATCTCGGGCTGCACCAGGTCTGCGTGGTCGGCGTCGCCAAGGGGCCCGAGCGCAAGCCCGGCATGGAAGAGCTGATCATTGAATCCGAGTCGCGCAGCCTGCAGCTCGCGCCCACGCATCCGGGGCTGCACCTCATCCAGGCGATCCGCGACGAGGCGCACCGCTTCGCGGTGGTGGGGCATCGCGCCCGGCGCGGCAAGGCGCGCACGACGTCGATGCTCAATGAAATCCCGGGCATCGGCGCCAAGCGCCGGCAGGCCCTGATCGAGCACTTCGGCGGATTGCGCGGCGTGCAGGCCGCGGCGGTGGACGACATCGCCAAGGTCGAGGGCATCAGCCGGCCGCTCGCCGAGCGCATCTACCGGCACCTGCACGAGGGTGGCGAAATGAGGACGGCGACTTGATCGTCCTCAACGTTCCGAACCTGATCACGCTGTCGCGGATCATCCTGATCCCGCTGATCATCGGGCTGTACTACCTGCCCTTCGAATGGCTGTCGGATCATGCGAAGAACTCGGCGGCGACGCTGGTGTTCATCCTCGCGGCGGCCACCGACTGGCTCGACGGCTACCTCGCGCGGCGGTTGAACCAGATGTCCGCGTTCGGCGAGTTCCTCGATCCGGTGGCCGACAAGCTGATCGTGGCCGGCGCGCTCATCGTGCTCGTATGGCTGCAGCGCGTCGACATGCTGGTGGCGCTGATCATCATCGGGCGCGAGATCGCGATCTCGGCGCTGCGCGAGTGGATGGCCAAGGTGGGGCAGGCGAAGAGCGTGGCGGTCGCTTTCATCGGCAAGCTGAAAACCGTGAGCCAGATGATCGCCATCCCGCTGCTCCTCTACCACGAGGAGCTGGTGCTCGGGCTGCCCGACGCGCAATGGCTGGGGACCGTGCTCATCAACATCGCCGCGGTGCTGACCGTGGCCTCGATGCTGTACTACCTGCGCAAGGCGCTGCCCCATGCCCAGGTGGGCAGTTGATATAATCCAACGCTTCGCGGGAATAGCTCAGTTGGTAGAGCGCAACCTTGCCAAGGTTGAGGTCGCGAGTTCGAGACTCGTTTCCCGCTCCAGTTTCAGAAAGGGAAGGTGCCGTGGGCCTTCCCTTTTTTGTTAGCACCCCCGGCGGGATGGCAGAGTGGTCATGCAGCGGCCTGCAAAGCCGTGGACGCCGGTTCGATTCCGACTCCCGCCTCCAGACTTCTTGCCTGTGTCGAGCGGCGTGGCAAATGTCCTTGCCGGTCGCGCGCCCGATTGCTTAACTTCAGGCGTACATGCACGAATTTGCCACCCTGGTCCTGCGCGCAGCTCAAGTGTTCGGTGCTCCGGCGCACGTGGCTCGAGTGCTGGGACGCGAGCCGCACGACGTGTACCGTTGGATTGCCGGCTTCGAGCGGCCCGCACCCGCGGAGCAAAAGCAGTTGCAGGTACGGCTACGAGCGGCGCTCGACGGGAAACCGTCTTCGATCCCGCGCCGCAGATGGGTAGACGCAAAGCAGGCCGCCGGGCTGTAGACCCGCACCGCTGAGCGCCCGGGCATTACGCTTTTGTCCGGCGTCGCTCGATATTCACCACCGAGTCGTCCAGCGCGCGCGCAATGTGCTGCAGATCGCCGTCGATGAGAATCAGGTAGTCCACGATCCTGCCGATCCTGGCGTTGCCTTCGTCGTCATCGGCGAAGTGGTGGAGGTCCAGGAAGCCGTTGGCTCGCATCGCTTTCACGGCATGGTCCAGGCCTTCGATCGCGACGTCCGAGATTGCCGGGCCGCGCGCGCCGAGCACGCAAAGGATCGGGATCTTGCGGTAATTCGAATGCGCTCTGATGTCCCCGAGCAGCGAGAACATCTGGGATTCGTCGAAATGCACGCTGAGGATGACCATCCTGAAGTGCTCGAGATCGTCGAGCGCGCGGATGGCTTCGCTCGCGGTTCCGACAAACCTCGTTTCGTGCCGTTCCAGGATGCGCTGAAAACGCTCCAGCATGTCCGGCGTGACGGCAAGGAGGATCTTCGATTTCGGGGGAGGGGTATAAGCCTTCATAGGAGCCTCCTTTTTTGAGCGTTACGCCCGTGTGCGCCGCAAGATAGGGGCCGACCCCGTGGCGGCGTTGCACTTAGGCAACACCCCCGGCCCCGGATAGGCGGCGATTCCACCATTGCCGGCCTATGGAAATGCCCCCTTTGCTAGTGTTCTGTCCACGTTCCAACAATAGGAGACGGAATCCATGAAGAACACCGCAATCATTGCCGTTCTGGGTCTGGCGGCCGCCGCGTTCGCGGCTCCGGCGGCGGCGCAGATGCGCTCCGGCGCGGGCGTCGGCTACATCGGCGGTGCCGTAGGGCAGTCGGACATCAAGTTCGGCGCCTGCGCGGCCCCGTGCGATACCAAAGGCAAGGCTTTCAAGTTATTCGGCGGCTACCAGTTCACGCCGATGATCGCCGGCGAGGTCAGCTACAACGATTTCGGCGAGACCACGTTTGGCGCGTCCAACGTCAAAGGCACCGCATGGGATGCGTCGGCGATCGGCAGCTGGCCCATCGGCCAGTTCTCGATCCTCGGCAGGCTCGGCCTCTACATGGGCGAGCTGAAGTCTACGACGCCCTCGACCGGCGCCTCGATCAAGGCGACCTCGACCCACCTGGTCTGGGGTCTCGGCGGGCAGCTCAACGTCACCAACCAGCTCGGCGTGCGCGCGGAATTCACGCGCTTCACCAACATGGGCGGTGGCGACTTCCACGAGAAAGGCGACGTCCAGACGCTGACCGTCGGCGGGGTTTGGAGATTCCAGTAGTCGTCCCGCTGCTCTCATAAAAAAGAAGAAAGGGCGGCCTCGAGCCGCCCTTTTTTTTGGGTTAGAGTCCGCGCACCGGGCATAGAGCCGGCGCCCAGGTGGCGAAACTGGTAGACGCAGGGGACTTAAAATCCCCCGGCGCAAGCCGTGCCGGTTCGAATCCGGCCCTGGGCACCCTCAGGAGAAATGAGGGCACGGCGCTTGCTGGCTCCCTTGCCGGCATGACAGAGGACGCAAAGCTACTGCGGGATGAAGACCTCGCCCGCTGGGCAAAGGAGCTCGGCGTGAGCTACGAGGAGCTCGTCTCGACGCTGAATTACGCCGGGCCGACGTTCAAGGACCTGACCTTCTCCAGCGATGCGCGCCGGGCGGGGTCGACGTCCATGCCGTCGTAGAAGACGTAGTCGAAGCTGCCATCGTAGGACACCACGCGGGCCGGGTTGCCCATGACCACGGCGCGCGCCGGCACCGAGCGGTTCACGACCGACCCGGCGCAGACCACGACATCGTCGCCGATCGTGATGTGCCCGACGATCACCGAGTGCGCCCCGATGAACACGCGGTTGCCGACCGTGGGCGCGCCGCGGCCTTCTCCGCCCCCGGCGACGCCGATGGTGACGTTCTGCGCGAGGCTGCAGTTATGCCCGATGCGCGCCTCGGGGGAGAGGATGATCGAGCCGTAATGGCCGATGTAGAGGCCGTCGCCAATTTCGCATTGCGCGGGGATGCAGATGCCGGTGACGATCTCCACCAGCTTTTGCGCGAGGGCCGCGAGCGGCCGTGAAATCCAGCCGGCGCGCTTCACCCCGGCGCGCGAGACGCGATAGATGCAGCTCGCCCAGAACCCCTGGGTGAGAAAGATGGTGCGCAGCGCCGCGTCTGCCGTGACGCGGTAACGGCGGAAATCGCGGTAGATGTGCCGCCACCAGGGCGTATGGTGCAGCTCCAGGCGGGCGCCGTCGCCGACCTGCACCCAGACGGCGCTCGCCTTGTGCCTAGTCGCTTGACGCATCGACAAGCAGCGGCTGCTCGTGCTGGTAGCGCGTGCTGCGGCGCCGCCCGGCGATGTCGCGGAATACGTCGAGCACCTGCTCGGTGCTCAAGCCCACCGCGGGCCCGACGGTCTCGGCCGGCACGCCCTGATCGAGCGCGTACATGCACACGTCGAGCGTGCGCAGCGAAATGCCGAAAAAGAACTCTTCCTGCGTCTGCGCGAGCGAATAGGTGTCGGTGGTCGGCGGCCGGCTGCGGATCTCCTCGGGCACGCCGAGCTCGGCCGCGAGCTGGTAGACCTGCGACTTGTAGAGGTGGGCGATCGGCTTGACGTCGGCCGCGCCGTCGCCGTTCTTCACGAAGAAGCCCTGGTCGTACTCGAGGCGGTTGGGGGTGCCGGCGACCGCGTACTGCAGGCGATCGGCGTGGTAATACTCGATCTGCTTGCGCGTTCGCTGCTTCATGTTGGTGGTGGCGACGATGCCGAGATAGACCTCGGGCGGCATGCGCGCTTCCTTTTCCTCGCCGTGCGGGCCGCGCACCACGAGATGGAACACGTTGTAGCCGGCCGTGCCCTTCGCCTTGCGCAGCACCACCTTCGAGCGCCAGCCCGGGCCGTACTCCGGGAAAAGACGCCGGATGTACTCGTCGCGGCGCCGATAGCAGCCGGCGCCGACCAGGATCGGCGTGACGTCCTCCAGCACGGTCTCGATGCCGAGCCACTCGGCGACGGCTCGCCCCAGGCGCAGGCTGTCGGGCTCGGAGTCCTGCTCGGGCATGTAGATGCCGAGCACGCTGCCGGGTCCGAAAGCGCGCACGCAAAGCGCGGCCACCACGCTCGAGTCGACGCCGCCCGAAAGCCCGAGCACGATGCCCTTGCGGCGCAGCCGCTTGAGCACCTGGCTGCGAAGCGCCGTGCCGATGCGCTGCGCCTCGGCGGCGGCATCGATATTCAGAGTCAGCGGATCGAAGCGCGCATTCATGCCGCGACGAGCTCCTTGCGCGCGATCTTGCCGTTCTCGCTCTTGGGCAGCTGGCCGCGGAACTCGACCGCGGAAGGCACCATGAAGTCCTCGAGGCGCGCCGCGCAGTGGCGGACGATGTCGCGCTCGGTGACGCCTTCGTCGGCGACGACGATCGCTTTCACCGCCATGCCGAGGATCGGATCGGGCACGCCGATGACCGCGGCCTCGCGGATTCCCGGCAGCTCGTAGAGCACGTTCTCGACTTCCTTCGGGCTCACCTTCTCCCCGCGCGTCTTGATGATGTCGTCCTTGCGGCTGACGAAGTACAGGTAGCCCTCGTCGTCGCTGCGGAAAAGATCCCCGGTATGGAGCACCTTCTCCCACGGGTACGGCCCCGGCCGCAGCACGCGCGCGGTGGCCTCCTCGTCGGCCCAGTAGCCCTTCATCACGTGCGCGCCGCGGATCACGAGCTCGCCGACCGTGCCCGGCGCGACGCGGGCGCCTTGCTCGTCCACCACATAGGCTTCGGTCCCGGGAATGGCGATCCCCACCGATTCCGGGCGCACCGCGAGCTGCTCCGGCGGCAGATAGGTGCAGCGCTTGCATTCGGTGAGCCCGTACATCGAGTAGAGCTTCGCCTGCGGGAAGAGCTCGCGCAGGCGCTCGATGTGGGCGCGCGGCAGCGCCGCCGCGGTGTTGGTGAGGTAGCGCAGGTCCGGGAACATCCCGGGCGCGAGGTGCTTCATCTGCAAGAGCATCGCGGCGAGCGTCGGCACGAGCGGAAAGCCGGTGACGCGCTCGCTTTTCAGCTTCTCGAGCACCACCGCCGGGTAGGTGAACGATTTTTCCAGCACGAGGGTCGCGCCGACCTTGGCGCACATCAGCGCCTGGTACAGGCCGTAGTCGAATGCGAGCGGCAGCACCGACAGCACGATGTCGTCCGGCCGGCTGTCGAGATAGGTGGTGATCGAGGTCGCGGCGGCGACGACGTTCGCGTGCGTCATCGTCACGCCCTTGGGAAATCCCGTGGAGCCCGAGGTGTAGACGATCATCGCGAGGTCGAGATCGATTCCGGGCTGTGCTGGCGCTGCCGCATCCTTGAACGTAAACGGAGTCACAAGCGTGGCGCCGACCGCGGGAGCGCGCTCGCTCGCGGCGCTGGCGACTTCCGCTAGGCGCGGCTCGGTGACCAGCGCCTTCGCCGTGCAGTGGTTGAGGATGTAGGCGAGCTTGTCGGCCTTGGTGCCGGG
>DASXRW010000052.1:0-20477 GCA_036506355.1 Burkholderiales bacterium | reverse complement strand
CCAACATCCCGTACGAGCACGTCAACATCACCACCAATATCGAAGGCGCGACGTGCAAGAGCGCCGATTACGTCAAGCTCAACCCGAACGCGCGCGTGCCGACGATCGACGACGACGGCTTCGTGATGTGGGAATCGGCGGGCATCAATCTGTACCTGGCGGAGAAATACCGCAGCCCGCTCTGGCCGGCGGACATGAAAGGGAAAGGCCGGATGCTGCAGTGGGCGCTCTTCGTGGCGAACGACGTCGAGCCCAACATGGTCACGGTGATGCAGCACCGCGTAATGTTTCCGCCGGAGAAGCGCAATGCGGCGCTCGCCGATGAATGCGACGCGAGGCTCCAGCCCCGGTTGAAGGTGCTCGACGAGCACCTGGCGAAGAACCGCTATTTCGGCGGCGATAAGTGGGACATGGCCGACTTCATGGTGGCGAGCGTCTGCTATTCCTTCACCGCCATCAAGTACGACTTGTCGAAGTACCCCAACTTCCAGAAGTGGCTGATGGCGAGCATCGAGCGCCCGAAGGCGAAGGAAGCGCGCGCCCTCAGAGAATAGTCGGGGACGGAGCCCGAACTGATGCGTCTCAGCCGTACCCAGCTCAACAACGCCGTCAAGCACATCGAGGCCGGCGAGTGGCAGGCCGCGCATGAGATCGTGCAGCGCGATGAAGACTCGCCGCTTGCCTGCTGGGCCCACGGCATCGTGCACATCATGGAAGGCGACCTGCCGAACGCCCGCTATTGGTACGAGCAGGCGAAGCGGCAGTTTCCGGTAAAGCCGGTCGTGAGGACGGAAATCGCGGCCCTTAGAGCCACGCTCGAGGGCGAAAGATAGTTCGCGCATCGGACAATGCGCGTCCCCGAACTAAATTACGTGCCTGACCCCGATTTGCGGGAGCGCGAGCGCACGCCCAGGCGCCGGCGCGTGCCGGCGGCGGCGCCGAGGCGCGCGATGATGAGAGCGCTGAATTCCTCCGCCGGCATCGGCCGCGCGAAGAGGAAGCCCTGGGCCTGCTCGCAGCCGAGCGCGCGCAGGAACGAGGCCTGCGAGTCGAGCTCGACGCCTTCGGCGATCACCGTGAAGCCGAGCGTATGCGCCATGTCGACGATGGTGCGCACGATGGTGGCGTCGGCCTCGTCCTCGAGCACGTCGGCGACGAACGAGCGGTCGATCTTGAGCGAGGCGAGCGGGAAGCGCGTGAGATAGGCAAGGCTCGAGTAGCCGGTGCCGAAGTCGTCGATGGCGATGCGCACGCCCGCGGCGCCGAGCGCGCGCAGCACCTGGATGGCGTGATCGGGATCGTGCATCAGCTGGCTCTCGGTGATCTCGAGCTCGATCAGCGAAGGATCGATACCGGCGGCGGTCACGATCGCGCGGATGCGCTCCTCGAGGTCGTGCTGCCGGAACTGGCGCGCCGAAAGGTTGACCGCCACCGGCATCGCCGGCGCGCCCAGGCGCTGCCAGCTCTTCAGGTCCTCGCAGGCGCGCTTCAGCACCCATTCGCCCACTGGGACTATGAGCCCGGTTTCCTCCAGGACGGGGATGAATTCCACCGGGGCCACACGGCCGCGCTCGGGATGATTCCAGCGCAGGAGCGCCTCGGCGCCGCACGGCTGGCCGTTCGTGAGATCGATCTTCGGCTGGTAGTGCAGGCTGAACTCGCGCCGCTCGAGCGCGCGGCGCAGCTCGAGGCCCATCTGCGCGCGCGCGCGGGTGCGCTGGTTGATGTCGGCGGTGAAGAACTGGAAGGCGTTGCGCCCGGACTGCTTGGCGCGGTACATGGCAGCGTCGGCCGCGCCGAGCAGCGTCTCGGCGTTGTCGCCGTCGGCGGGGAAGGTGGCGATGCCGATGCTCGCCGTGACCACGACCTCCTGGCCCTGGATCTCGGCCGGCGCGGCGAGCCGGTCGATGATCTTCTGCGCGACGAGCGCGGCGTCGTCCGGGCGCGCCAGGTCGCCCAGGATGACGGCGAACTCGTCGCCGCTGATGCGTGCCACCGTGTCACCGTCGCGCAGCGCCGACTGCAGGCGCTTCGCCGCCTCCTGCAAGAGCTCGTCGCCCGCGGCATGGCCCTGCGTGTCGTTCACCAGCTTGAAGTCGTCGAGGTCGATGAACAGCACCCCGAGCGATACGCCGCGCCGGCGCGCCTGCACGATCATCAGCGAGAAGCGGTCGGCGAGCAGCGTGCGGTTGGGCAGCCCGGTCAGCGGGTCGAACTGCGCGAGATAGGCGAGCCGCGCCTCGCTGTCCAGGCGATGCAGCGCCGCCGACACCATGCTCGCGGCTGCGGTGAGGAAGCGCGTCTCCTCGGGGCCGAAGGCGCCGGGCGTCTCCGCGACGGCGCACACCAGCCCGCGCGGGCCGCCGTCGGCCGGCACCGGCACGGCAACGAGCGCGCCGTACCGGCGCAGCCACTCGAAGGGTAGCGGCAGCCCCTCTTTCCACGGCCCGTTGAGCACCACGGGCTCGGAAGCTTCCAGGAGCGGCGCAAGCGCGCTGCCCGGCTCGATGCGTGCCACCGCCGAGTCGGTCGGCGTCGAAGCAAGGCCGGCGACGCGGCGCAGCACCACTTCGCGCTCGCCGCTGCCGCGCTCGAGATAGGCCACGGCGCCACCGCCCAGACCGTCGAGCACGCTCTGCACCGCCTTCGCCACGAGCTCGGCCGGATTGCGCTTGGAGAGCGCCGCCTGCCCGAGGCGCGAGATCTTTTTCTGATAGCGCGCCTGGGTGGCACGGCGCTTCTCCGCGCTCATGCGCTCGGAGAGGTCGCGCGAATTCACCACCAGCACGCGCCCTTGCGGCGTGTCTAGGAGGCTCCTGCGGCTCTCCACCGGGAACGTGCTGCCGTCCTTGCGCCGGTACTCGGTAATGACGGTATTGGTCCGGCCGGCGACGCCAAGGAGCTCCGCGGTCTCGGTGCGCAGCGTGCCGGTCGACGCGTCGGGCCGGATGTCCCTCGCGCGCAGCTTAAGCAACTGCGGCCGGGTGTAGCCGAGCTGCTTGCAGGCCGTCTCGTTGAAGTCGAGGAGGCGCCCTGCGTTGAGATCGAAGAGGAACACCATGTCGGCCGAGGAGTCGAGCGCCGTGCGGAAGCGCTGCAGCGCGGCCTCCTTCTCCTTGCGCTCGGTGATGTCCTCGATGATTGCGATCTCGTGCTGCGGCTCGCCGTGCGTGTTGCGCGCAAGCGCGACCGTGAGGTTGACCCACACCACCGAGCCGTCCTTGCGCAGGTAACGCTTCTCGAACTGCACCGAGGCGAGGTCCCCCGAGCGCATCCGCGCGCGCTCGTCATCGGTCTTGTCGCGGTCGTCGGGATGCGAGATGTCCTTGACCGAGCGGCCGATCAACTCCGCCTCGGGGTAGCCGAGCATCTCGCACAGCTTGCGGTTGACGTCGGTGAAGCGCCCCGACAGGTCGACGTGCGCGATGCCGGAGGCGGCGAGCTCGAAGGTCTGGCGGAAGCGCATCTCGCTCTCGGCAAGCGCGGCTTCGGCCTGCTTGCGGGAGAGGAACTGGCCGATCTGCGCGCCGACCAGCAGCATGGTGCGCATCAGCCGCTCGTCGGGCTGTCGCACGATGCTGCTCGAGATGGAAAGCACGCCGACGACGCGGCCTTCGAAGGTCACGGGGAAGACGAAGGCGCCGTGCACGCCCGCCTCGCGCACACGCGCGACCGGCGCCGAGCGCGCGTCGCGGCTCACGTCGGAGCTCCACACCGGCTCGCCGCTCACCCAGACGTGGCCGATCAGCCCCTGGCCCTGCGCGATGCCGACGCCGCGCGAGCTCTCGGCGAATTTCGCGAGCCGCCCGACGCCCTTCGACCAGACTTCCTCGCAGCGCATGACGTTCGCCGCCACGTCGAGCCGAAAATAGCGCCCGCAGTCCCAGTTCTCGGCCTGGCAGATCGCCTGCATCACCGAGCGCAAGGCGTCGGAAATGCTCTTCGCGTCGGCGAGATAGCGCGCCACGGCGTGCTCGAGCGCGACCAGACGCTCCTCCCGCCGCCGCTCCGTGAGTTCGCGTCCGACGCCACGGTAGCCGAGGAATTCGCCGCTCGCTCCGTATACCGGCTCGCCGCTGACCGACAGGAAGCGCACCTCACCGTCGGGGTCGATGCGGCCCATCTCGAAATCGCGGAACGGCTTTCGAGCCTCGAGTGCGGCGCGGTGCGCCGCCCAGCCGGCGGCGTCCGGATGGATTGACGGCCGGTCCCAACGTGTTTTGCCGAGCACCGGCTCGCTTGCCGGGCGGTGCTTCTCGGCGTGCGTCGTACGCGTGATGCGGTGCTCGGCGTCGGTCTCCCAATAAAAGTCCGACGAGAGCTCGACCAGGCTGCGGAAGCGCTCCTCGCTCTGGCGCAAGGCTTGCTCCGAGCGCACTTTCTCGGTCACGTTCTTGGCGATGCCGCGGTAGCCCTTGAAGGCGCCCGCGCTGTCGAACAGCGGCTCGCCGCTGATGCTCATGTAGCGCTGCGTGCCATCGGCCATGTACCGGCGCAGCACGAGGTCCTGGAAGGACTCATGACGCGCGAGCATCGCCCGGTGCGCGGACCAGTCGCCCGCCACCGGCTCGAGGTCGGGCGTGTCCCAGCGCGTCTTGCCCAGGTAATTGGATACCGCCCCATTGGCGAGCAGCTGCGCGCCCGGGCCGGTGAGCTGGGTAAAGCGAAACTCGGCGTCCTGCTCCCAGTACCAGTCGGAGGAAAGCTCGGTGAGGCTGCGGAAGCGCTCTTCGCTGTCGCGCATCACCGCCTCGGCCTGCTTGCGCTGCACGAACTGGCCGATCTGCCGCGCAATGACACCCATGGCGCGCAGCAGCCGCTCGTCGGGCTCGCGCGCGTTGCGCGAAGTCAGCGCGATTACGCCGATCGTGCGCCCGTCGGAGATGACCGGGCAGAGAAAGGAGCCGCGCGACCAGCCTTTCGGCGCGAGCAGCGCTCGCGCGTCGTTCTGCGTGTCGGGTACCCAGAGCGGCTCGCCGCTTGCCCAGGTGGTCCCCACCAGCCCCGCGCCGGGCGTGAGTGCGAGATGGCGCGAATCGGCGACGAAGCGTTCGACTTCCGGTGTGCCCACCGACCAGGACTCCTGCATGCGCATGACGCCAGCGTGCGCGTCGAGGCCGAAATAGCGGCCGCAGTCCCAGCCTTCGGCCTCGCAGATTGCCCGCAGTACCCCTTGCAGCGCGGAAGACACGCTGTCGGCTTCGGCGAGAACGCGCGTCACCGCGTGCTCGAGCCGCAGCCGCTGCTCCGCGCGCTTCTGCTCGGTGATGTCGCGCCCGATGCCGCGGTAGCCCCTGAACTGGCCCTGCGCATCGAACACCGGCTCGCCGCTGATCGAGAGCCAGCGCGTGCCGCCGCCGGGCACCGGGCGCTGCATTTCGAAATCGCGGAACGGCTCGTGGCGCTCGAGCTGCGCGCGGTGCTGTGCCCAGTCGCCGTCGCTGAGATTCAGCGCCGGCTGGTCCCAGCGTCGACGGCCGAGATAGGCGGCAGCATCGAGCCCGGTCTTCTCGCCGAGCCACTTCGACATGAACGTGAGCCGAAACTCGGCGTCCTGCTCCCAGTACCAGTCGGCGGAAAGATCGGTGAGCTTGCGAAAGCGCTCCTCACTCGCCTGCAACGCCTGCTCGGCAAGCCGCTGTGCGCTGATGTCGCGAGTGATGCCGAGCACGAGATTCTCGCCGCTCGCATCGTCGCGCAGCCGCACCACGCTCGTTTCCATCCACCGGCGCGTGCCACGCAGGCCGACCATTTCGAACTGCAGGCTGCCCCGCTCGCCCGCGGCCGCGCGGCGCGTGAGCCCGCGGAAGGCGTCGCGGTGTTCCGCGACAACCAGATCGAGCACGCAGCGTCCGCGCACCGCTTCGAGGTCGTCCACCTCGATCATGCGCAGCCCCGCCGGGTTCATGTCGATGAGATTGGCTTCGGCGTCGAGCAGCTTCACGCACTCGGGCTCGGCATTCACGATGGCGCGCAGCCTTGCTTCGCTCGAGCGCAGGGAATGCAGCGTGCGCGCCTGCAGCGCGGCGAGGCGCACCGGACGCTCGAGCGAGCCGTCGCCGAGCTGTCCCTTGAGGAGATAATCGTAGGCGCCGCTCGCGACCGCAGCGGCGCGCAGCTCCGCGCTGTCGTCGACCGTCAGCGCGATGACCGGGTAATCGCAGGCGCGCACCAATGCGGCGATGGTTTCGGCCGCCGCAGAGTCGGGCAGGTGCAGGTCGGCGATGACCAGGTCATAACGCTCGCGCGAGAGCCGCTCGAGTGCTTCCGCGAGCGTCGTCGCGATCTGCGTGCGGCACTGGACCGACCCGATCGCCGCGAGGTGCTGCTCGACGATCATGCCCGAAGCGCGCTCGTCCTCGACCAGCAGGACGCGAACGCTGCCCAGCACCTCTCCCTGTGCTCCTGACATCCCTCCCATTACGGGAGGATACCGTGGCTTTCAGCTCCCGGGGATGACTCCAGGTTCCTGCAACGCACAGAATCTTGCGATATCGCGCGGCCATGTAAACCATACACGCCCGGCCGAGCGCTCCTTGCAGTGGCGCAGTGCAGCGCGCAGCCGCCGGAGGCGGAAAGGCTGGCCGAAAACGTAGGTGTGGACCGAGACATTCATCACGAGCGGGTGTCGCTCGCACTGCTCGATCATCTCGTCGAACTGGTCGAGCACCATGTCGCAGAAGTCCGCCGCGTCCTGTTTGCGGTGCACGATCACCTGCGAGTCGTTGAGCTCGATCGGATAAGGCATCGCGAGGATCGGCCCGGCCCGCGTGCGCAGCCACACCGGCTGGTCGTCCATCGGCCAGTCCATCAGGTACTTATAGCCGAGCTCCTTCAGGAGGTCGGGCGTGTGCGCGCTCTCGTAGGCGCCCGAGCCCATCCAGCCGGCGGGCGGCGCACCTTCGTGGCGGGTAATGGTCTCGGTCACTTCGCGCAGGATGCGCTCCTCGTCGGGCTGCCACAGGCCGCGCAGGTTTTCGGCGTTGGTGCGGCCATGCGCCACCACCTCGTCGCCGCGCTTGCGGATCGCGGCCATGACCTGCGGCGCGTACTCGTAGACCAGGGTGTTGGTGTTGTGCGCCGCGGGCAGCTGCAACTCATCGAACAGCTCGAGCAGCCGCCAAACTCCGATCCGGTTGCCATAGTCGCGCCAGGAATAGTTGCGATGCGTCTGCGGCTCGCCGGTCTTGGCCGGGTCGTGCCCCAGCCCCGCGCCGAAGGCGAACCACTCGACATTCGTCGTAATGACGAACGCCAGTCGCTTGCCGCCGGGCCAGCTGTAGTCGCGCCGCTCCGGCAGCGGCACGTAGTCGTAGCGGTTCTGCTGCGGCAGCAGCGCGCGTTTTTCCATACCTAGAGGTTCATCTCCAACGCGTAGAGGCCGCCGGCATGCCGGTCCACGGCGAACACGATGCCGCGGTCGTCCACGAAGACGTCGTTGATCTGCACCGCGCCGACGTGGGAGCCCTCCGGCGCCGGCGGCACAAAGTATGCAATCTCGCGCGGCTCGTACGGATCGCGCACGTCATAGGCCCTGACGCCGGCGTTGAAGAAGGTGCCGAGCACCACATCGTCCGAGCGCCACGCGCCCATCGCCGGCGGGTTCTCGTGGACGTTGTGCGCGCCGCAACGCCCGCCCTGGTGCAGCAGCGGCTTCACGCCCGCCACCGGCAGCGTGCCGATGCTCACCAGATTGCGCTCGTCGCGCGCATCGAGTAGCCAGACGAGCTTCGGCCAGTCGGCGCCGTCGTTCTGGATCGACTCGTCGGTGACGACGAGCAGCTCGCGGCTGAAGAGCGGCAGCACGGTATGCGTGAAGCCGTTGTACGGCGGCGAATTCGCCCACCGCGAGACGAGCTTCGGGCGGCTGCGGTCGGTAATGTCGAGCACCATCATGCCGCCGTCGAGGTAGCCGAGATAGCATCGATCCGGCCGCTCGGGATAGACGTTGGTGTTGTGCGCGCGAAAGCCGGCGTCGAAGCGCGCCGGCAGGCGCCGCGGCGGCGGCGCCTCGTCGCCTTCCATCGTTCCGGGCAGATGCCAGCGCCCCACCGCCACCGGCTTTGCCGGGTTGCTCACATCGACGATGCGATAGATCTGGTCGTCCTTCAGGTCGCGCGGCTTGAGCTCGGGATCGCTGCACGCCATGTGCACCGTGCTTCCGTCGACGAACCACAGCGCGTGGCAGCCTCGCGAATTGGGCCCTGACGCGTCGAACGCTGCGATGGACCGGGGGCGCTCGGGTTCGGAAATGTCGAACAATTCAAAGCCCGCGGGCTTGAGCCCCCATTCGGTGACCTGGTAGGCCACCGCCATGAGGTCGCCCGAGACCTCGAGCGAGTTCGAGCGCATCTTGGCGTGCGGCAGATCGGTCTGCACGACGAGCTTCGGCTTCTTCGGATCGGTGACGTCGACCGCGGTGAAGTTCTTCGGCGCGCTCTCGTGCGCGAGCCACAGCACGCGGCGGCCGCCGGGCGCGAGCTGCAGCGACATGCCTTCGCCCATGCCGCCGTAGCCGTTAAGCCGGTGCTGCGCGATCAGCTTCATGTTCGATTGCATGGGGCGCTACCATAGCAGACGATGAAAAGAATTCTCGCCGCTGCGCTGCTGACGTTCGCAACCGTGGCGGCGGCGCAAAGCTGGCCCGCCAAACCGGTGCGCCTCGTCGTCGCCTACCCGCCCGGCGGCGGCATCGATGTGCTCGGCCGCCAGCTCGCCGAAAAGCTCACCGCGGCATGGGCCCAGCCGGTGGTGGTGGAAAATCGCCCCGGCGCGAACACCATCGTCGCGACCGACGCGGTGGCGAAGTCGGCGCCGGATGGCCACACCGTGCTCATGACCAGCGACGCGACGTTTTCCATCAATCCCCATCTCTACGCCAAGCTGCCCTACGACGCGCAGCGCGACTTCGTCCCGGTGACGATGCTCGTGCTGCTGCAGCAGCTTCTCGTCGCGCATCCTTCGCTGCCGGCAAACACGCTGCCGGAGCTCATCCGCCTGGCGAAGGAGAAGCCCGGCAGCATCAACTACGCTTCCTACGGCAGCGGCAGCCAGCCGCATCTTTCGGGCGAGATGCTGAAGCACAAGGCCGGCATCGACCTCGTGCACGTGCCGTACAAGGGCATCTCGCTCGCCGTGCCCGCGGTGATCGCGGGCGAAGTGCAGCTCACGTTCGCCGGCATCGCGAGCTCGATGGGGCCGCTCAAGTCCGGGCGCATCAAGCCGATCGCCATCGGCGGCGCGAAGCGCTCGGCGCTGCTGCCCGAGGTGCCGACCTTCGGCGAGCTCGGCTATCCGGAGGTCGAGACGCATGCCTGGTTCGGCCTGTTCGTGCCGGCCGGCACGCCGCCGGAGGCGGTAGCCCGCATGTTCCACGACGCGAAGCGCACCCTGGAGGAGCCTGAGTTCCGGCAGAAGCAGCTGATCGACAAGGGCTACGAGGTCGTCGGCAGCTCGCCGCAGGAATTCGCCGCCTATATCAAGCGCGACAGCGCTCACCGCGGCCAGGCCGTGAAGATTTCGGGCGCGAAGGCCGAATAGTGGAAACCATCCACGTCGGCCCGGCCCCGCGCATCGCGGTCTCGTTCGCGGGCAGCGGGCCGCTGGTGCTTTTCCTTCATGGCATCCGCGGCAACCGCCGGAACTGGTTCGGGCAGATCGAGGCCTTCTCGGCGGCGAACTTCACCGCGGCCGCGTGGGACGCGCGCGGCTACGGCGAATCCGACGACTACGCCGGAGGGCTGCAGTTCGATCATCTTTCCGGCGATGTCCTCAGGGTGATCGAGCATTTCGGCGCCCAGAAGATCCATCTCGTGGGCCTGTCGATGGGCGGGCGCATCGCGCGCAACGTCGCGCTGCGCTTTCCCGAGCGCCTGCACTCGCTCACCCTGGCCGCCACCACCCCGGGCTTCGACGCGCTTTCGGCCGACCAGGTGCGCCGCTTCGTCACGGAGCATCGCACGCGTACCGCGGAGAACGTGCGGCGCCTGATCGGCAGCCGTGCGCGAGCGCAGACGTTCGACGAGCTTGCCGACAGCCTGGCGCGGGTGCGCGAGGAGTCCTACCGCAAGACGCTCGTGGCGTCGGTCGCGCAGGATCGCGACGCGCCGATCGAGAAGATCGGCGTCCCGACATTGGTCATTGCCGGCGACGAGGACAAGGTGTATCCGCTGCAGATCGCGCGCGACCTGGCGCAGCGCATCCCCGGCGCGGAGCTGGTCATCATGCAAGGCGCCGGGCACCTGCCGAACATCGAGCAGCCCGAGCGCTTCAACGAGATCCTGCTCGACTTTCTCAACCGGAGATCCTCATGAGCTCGCAGAAAAGAGTCGCACTCGTCACCGGCGCCGGCACCGGCATCGGCAAATCGGCCGCGCTCGCGCTCCTCAAGGAGGGCTATCACGTAGCGCTCGTCGGGCGGCGCAAGGAGCTGTTGGAGAAAACAGCCGCCGATTCGGGCGCGAAGGAGCGTGCGCTGGTGCTGCCTGCCGATATCACCCAGCCCGAGAATGTCCATTCGGTGTTTGCGAAGGTGAAGGACCAGTGGGGCCGGCTCGATGTCCTCTTCAACAACGCCGGCATGGGCGCGCCGGCGGTGCCGATGGAAGAGCTGCCCCTCGAGACCTGGCGCGCGGTGGTGGAGATCAACCTCAACGCGATGTTCATGTGCACGCAGGAGGCGATCCGCATCATGAAGGCGCAGGAGCCCAAGGGCGGGCGCATCATCAACAAAGGCTCGATCTCGGCGCACGCGCCGCGGCCGATGTCGGTCGCCTACACCGCGACCAAGCACGCGGTCACCGGGCTCACCAAGTGCATCTCGCTCGACTGCCGCAAGCACGACATCGCCTGCGGCCAGATCGACATCGGCAACGCCGCGACCGAGATGACCGAGCGCATGACCAAGGGCGTGCCGCAGCCGAATGGCACGACGATGGTCGAGCCGCGCATGGACGTGAAGCACGTCGGCAGCGCGGTGCTCTATATGGCCAACCTGCCGCTCGACGCCAACGTGCAGTTCATGACCATCATGGCCAGCAAGATGCCGTTCGTCGGGCGCGGCTGAGGAGCGCCCCGCCGGCGGGCATACAATGCGCGCGGGGAAGGGAGGATAGTCGCCTGCATCTGGGCGCAACCGATTTGCGCCAGTGGCTGCGCCAGCCCGCCGCGTGGACCATTCTCGGCATCGGCGCCGTGGCGTCGCTCTTCGCCTGGCGCTCGCTCACGCTCGAGGTGGAGCACGCCGCACGCTCGAGCTTCAACGCGGTGGCTGCTGAATCGCGCAACGCGATCCAGTCCCGGCTGCGCGACTATCGCGTCATCCTGCTCGGCCTGCAGGGCCTGCTCGAGGCGAAGCGCGACCTCGACCGCGTCGGTTTCGAGCGCTATATCGAGAACCTGACCTCCGCGCACAGCGCGGGCCAGGTGCGCTCGTTCAGCTATGCGCGGCGCGTGCCGCGTGCGTTGAAAGACGAATACGAGAAGGCGGTGCGCGCCGACACGAGCTTGCATCCGGCGGGTTACCCGCAGTTCGCGGTGCGGCCGCCGGGAGAGCGCAACGAGTACGTCGTGATCCACTACGTCTCGCCGTACAAGGGCAACGAAAGAGGCTTCGGGCTCGACCTGATGGCCGATCCGGAAAGGCGCCGGGTCGTCGAGCGCACGCGCGACACGGGCGAGATCGTCGCCACGGGACCGATCACCCTCGTCTCCACGGGCGAGCGCGCGGTGAGCATGCGCCTGGCCGTGTATCGCACCGACGCCATGATCACCAGCCTCGACCTGCGCCGCGAGATGTTCGGCGGTGTCGCCAACATCACGTTCAGCGTGCGCGATGTCGCCGCCGACATCGTCTCGCGCTACGCCTCGTCGGCGCTCCAGCTGCGCGTGCTCGACGGCGGCGAGCCGCTCTACGAAAGCAGCGCTGCGCCGGCCGCCGCGGGCGGCTTCCACGTCACGACGCCGCTGGAAGTCGGCGGCCGCAGCTGGCAGCTCGAATTCAGCGCGCCGCCGGAACGCTTCCGCACCGCAGGCGACGCGATCATGCCCTGGCTCGCGCTCCTCGGCGGACTCGCCATCAGCGTGCTGCTGGCGGGACTGGTGGGCTCGCTCGCCACCTCGACGCGGCGCGCGCGCCGCATCGCCCGCGAGATTACGGAGGACCTGCGCAAGAGCCAGGCCGAGCTCGCCGAGGCGCAGCGCAAGACGGAGCTGCTCATCGAAACGCTGCCCAATCCGGTGTTCTTCAAGGGCATCGACGGGGGCTACCTCGGCGTCAACAAGGCCTGGGAAGCGTTCTTCAAGCGGCCGCGGGCCTCGATCATCGGTCGCCCGGTGCACGATCTCTATCCGCATGCGCCCGAGATCGCCCAGCGGATGCACGCCGCCGACCAAAGCCTGTGGGCCGAGCCGGGCACCCAGACCTACGAGGCCTCGCTGACGCTGCCCGACGGCACGCAGCGCGACACGATTTACTACAAGGCGACCTTCACCGGCCCGGAGGGCCGTGTCGCCGGTCTCATCGGCACGATCATCGACATCACCGAGCGCAAGCAGGCGGAAAAACGCCAGGCGATGGAGCATGCCGTCACGCGCCTGCTCGCAGCCGCCGATACTTCCGGCGCGGCGATCCCGCAGGTGATCCGCGTGATCTGCGAGTCGGTCAGCTGGACCTGCGGCGCCCTGTTGCGCTGGGAGCCGCAGTCCAGGCAGCTGCATCACGCGGCAGGCTGGGCGGCAGAGGCGGCCGATCTCCAGTTACAGCTGAGCGCCGCGGCGGCCGAAGCCCAGGCCGGGAAGCAAGCTCTCTGGCAGCCGGACGGCGCCATCGCTTTCCCGCTGCTCCTCGGCGGCGAAGTCCTTGGCGTGCTCGCCTTCCTCGGCGCGGCGCACGCGCCGGACCGGCAGCTCATGGCGATGATGCAGTCGATCGGCAGCCAGGTCGGCCAGTACCTGCAGCGCAAGCAGGCCGAGGAAGCGTTGCGCTTCGTCGCGACGCACGACTCGCTCACCGGCCTGCCCAATCGCGTCATGTTCGGACAGCGTCTCGATCACGCCATCACCCAGGCGAAGCGCCACGGACGGCGCCTCGCGGTACTCTTCATCGACCTCGACCGCTTCAAGGTCATCAACGACACGCTGGGCCACGAGTTCGGCGACACGCTGCTGCGCGATGTCGCGCAGCGGCTCACGCAGAGCGTGCGCGCCAGCGACACCATCGGGCGCCTCGGCGGCGACGAGTTCGTGGTGCTGCTCGAGGAAGTGAGCGCGCCGATGGTCATCGTCGGCGTGGCGCAGAAGCTGATCGGCGCGCTGGCGCAGGGCTTCCCGCTCGCCGGCAAGGAGTATCACGTCTCCGCCAGCATCGGCGTCAGCACCTACCCGGACGACGCGCACGACGCCCAGGAGCTGCTCAAAAACGCCGACATCGCCATGTACCGTGCGAAGGAACAGGGCCGCAATACGTTCCAGTTCTACGCCGCGCAGCACAACATCCATACGGTTGAGCGCCTGACCCTCGAATCGGGCCTGCGCCGCGCGCTCGAGCGCGGCCAGCTCGTCCTGCACTACCAGCCGCAGCTCGACATCGAGAGCGGCCGCATCGTCGGCTTCGAGGCGCTGGTGCGCTGGCAGCACCCGGAGCTCGGCCTGCTGCCGCCGGCGAGCTTCATTGCCATTGCCGAGGAGACCGGCCTGATCGTGCCGATCGGGCAATGGGTGATGCATGCCGCCTGCGCCACGCAGCGCGCGTGGCGAGAGGCCGGCCTCGCGCCGCTGCGCATGTCGGTGAACCTGTCGCCGCGGCAGTTCCTGCACAGCGGGCTGATCGACGATATCGCCGGACTGGTGCGCGCAAGCGCGGCGGACGCAGCGTTTCTCGAACTCGAGATCACCGAGGGCATGGTGATGCAGGACCCGGAGCGCGCGGTCAGCCTGCTGCGCGACGTCCGCAACATTGGCGGGGTGCGCATCGCGATCGACGATTTCGGCACCGGCCACTCCTCGCTCGCCTACCTCAAGCGCTTCCCGGTCGATAACCTGAAGATCGACCGCTCCTTCATCGCCGATATCCCGGCCGACCGCGACGACGCCGCGATCACCCAGGCGATCATCGCCATGGCCCACAGCCTGGAGATGAAGGTGATCGCCGAAGGCGTCGAGACGCAGGCGCAGTACGACTTTCTCGTCGCTCAGGGCTGCGACGAGTACCAGGGCTATTTCTTCAGCAAGCCGGTGCCCGAAGCGCAGGCGCGCGCGCTGCTACAGGCTCCGGCGCCAGGCGCGGCTCAGATTCGTTTCACTGCGCGCTGATCCAGGCGGTGCTTCAGCTCGCCTCCAGCGGACGTGCGTGGGTCAAGCTCGCCGGCGCCGACCGCATCACGCGCAGCTCGGGGCGCCTTGCCGATGCCATCCCTTTCGGTTTCCACGCGCCGTGCCCGACGCCGAGGCGCGCCACGCGATCCTGGTGCACAACCCCGAGCGGCTTTACGGCTTCTAGTCTTCGATGCTCTGGTAAGCCCCGGGACGAAAGCGCGGCGTGCAGATCGCGAAGAACACCAGCTCCTGCTCGCCCACGTTGGTGATGCGCTGCCGGCACAGTGGCGGAATAAGCACCACGTCGCCCGCGCTCACCTCGTGCGCCGGCAGGTCGCCGACTTCCACGCGCCCGCGGCCCTCCAGAATCAGATAGCGCTCGGTCGTGCCGACCAGCCGATGCCAGCGCGTCGTGACGCCGGGCGCGACCCGCGCGAGCGCAATCGATGCCTCGGGGTCATCGGGCGTATTGGCGAGCTCGATGATGTAGCAGCGCTCGGGTGTATAGACCTCCGCGCTGCGGTCGAACGGCCAGATGGTGGGCTTCACGGCGCCGCATATCATGGCAGCGCGCGTTTCGCCCCGCTACCTCGGCGCAGCTTCGCGGCGAGATCGCCGCGCTCGCCAATTTCCACGTGGTCGAGCTGCAGCCACGCCTTTAGCTCTTGTAGTTCCCGCGCCAGCGCCGGGATGACCCGACGCGCATCCTGCCCCGGCTCGAGATGCGCGCTCTGCACCATGAGGACGCTTCGTTCGCGGTCGGCCTTCAGGTCGCAGCGAGCGACCAGCCTGTCGTCCAGCAGAAACGGGAAAACGTAGTAGCCGTACACGCGCTTCGAAATCGGCGTGTAGATCTCGATGGTGTAATTCATCCCGAAGAGGCGCCGCAAGCGGCGCCGGTCCCACACCAGCGAGTCGAACGGGGTGACGAATGCGCTCGCTTCAACGCTCCAGGGCACGCTCACAGCGGGCAGGACGTATGCCTGCTCCTTCCATCCATCAACGCGCGCGGGCGCGAGGCGTCCCTCGTCCACGAGCTCTGAGACGAGCCGCGCGGCAACCGGCTTCGCGCGCCGGCCATTGCGACGCGCCCACCGCGGCACCGGACCCGAGCGATCACTCCAGCCATCGATGTAGAAGTAGCCGGTGAGGTCATCGAAGCTGCCGACGCCGCAGGCTTTCGCGGCGAGCAAGATCAGCTGCTTCATCGCCTGCTCGCGCGGCGGCGCCGGCGCTTCGCGTGCAGCGCGCGGAATCACGCGCTCGGCGAGATCGTAAAGCCGCTCGAAGCCACGCCGCCCGGCGATGGCGAGGAGCCCGGTGTCGTAAAGGCGCTCGAGCGTCGCTTTGCCGATGCTCCAGCCCCACCAGTTCCCCGAGCGCTTGCCGGGGCTCGACAGATCAGCGGCCGCGATGGCCCCGCGCTCGGCCACCTCCGCATAGACCCTCGCCATGTAGGCGCCGCGTCGCGAGCGCATGTACTGCTGCGTCCACTCGGCGTGCTTGTCCATGCGATAGCGCAGCAGCGGATAGAGCGAGACCGGCAGCAGGCATGCGGCATGACCCCAGTATTCGAAAAGCTCGCGCTTCTGATAGGCGAGCGCGTCGAGCGCCGCGACCGGATAAGGCCCGAGCCGTGCGAACGCCGGCACGTAGTGCGCGCGGGCGAGCACGTTCACCGAGTCGATCTGGAACGCGTGGATCCGCGCCGCGAGCCGGCGCAGATGATCGATCGCCGGCTTAGCGGGTCTGGGACCGAATCCCTGGGAAGCGACAGCGAGGCGCCGCGCCTGGGCCAACGAAAGCGTGATCACCCATCAAGCTTAAAGGTGATCGCTCATCCAGGCGGCGGTGCGCACGGCGCCGCCGAAGCTGTAGAGATGGACGCCGACTACGTTGCTCGGCTCGCGGTTGCGGGTGTAGCGGGCAACGGCGACGAGGTGGTCGCGAGGGTCGGTGTTGGTGACGAGCCGCGCAATGCCGCTGCCGAGGCCGCGCAGCGCGCGCAATGAGACGCTGACGCCGCAGCGCTGCGCATAGCGCAGGAGCGCGGCCGGATCGGTCGGGCCGGCGATGCCGACGTAGACCGGCAGGTTCGGCCAGAGCCGGGCGAGCGTCGCGCAATAGTCCACTACGCGTGCCGGTGCGAAACAGAATTGGGTCAGCACGTACACGCCGATCGACTGCGCCGCGGCAAGCTCCAACTTGCGCGCGAGGGCGCTCTCGAGCGCGTTGAGCGCGATGCGCGGATGGCCTTCCGGGTAGCCGGCGACGCCGATCTCGCGCACCCCGCAATCCGCGAGCAGACCCTCTTCCAGTATCTGCAGGCTGTCCGCGTACGGACCCTTCGGCCGCGGCTCGTCGCCGCCGAGAAGCAGCACGCGGTGCACGCCGTACTGGGCGGAGGCCCTGGACAGGAAGTCGCGAAACTCATCGCGGTTGAGTATTCGCCGCGCCGAGACATGCGGCACCGGGTCGAGCCCGGCGTCGCGGATCGCGGCGATCGCCTCCAGCGTGCGCGCGAGCGGCAGGCCGGGCAGCGATGGAATGTAGACACAGCTCCCCGCGGGGAGAAGCGTGCCCACGTCCTTCGCGCGGTGCAGCTCGCGCGGCGAGATCTCCACCGAGCCCGCGGCCACGAGCTCGGAAATCCGGCTGGTCAGCGCGCCTTCGGCGCGGACCTCAATCGCGTTTGCGGGAAACGACATAGGACTCATCCTGGAACCAGAGGCTGCCGTGCTTCTGCAGCACTTCGCGAGTGGCGTCGAGGTAGCGGGTGTCGCGCAGCGCTTCGCCCAGGCGCATATCGTCAATCTGCGCGACGTAGATCGCGGCGTTCCAAGCGGCGAACAGCGTCGATGTGCCGATGCTCGTGGAGATCTCCGAGGGCAGCGTATGCATGTCGTAGCGGAAGATGGCGCGCGCGTCCGCGTAGGCGTTGAAGTTGTAGCGGCGCGCGTCGCGGCCGAGCTCGGTCTTGGTCGCGCGCATCAGGTCGTGGCGGCTCTGCGTGAACGGGTTCTCGCCGGGCCAGACCTTCTGCACGATTTCGAGGCCGGGATCATGGCCGTAGGAATGGATTCCCAGCAGCCGGCCGCCTTTGCCAAGCGCGCGCACGAGCGGCGTAACGACCTTCTGCGCCTTGAATTCGAGCGCCGCGCGTGCGCGGTAAGGCTGCGAGGCGATGACCATGTCGTACTCCGCTTTACCCTCGCCGCGCTTCGGGATCACGTTCTCCAGCAGGAAACGGTAGTCCTCGCGGTACAGGACCAGCGCCGTCGGGTGCTCGTAGATCGGGTTGCCGCTCTTCGGGCTGTGCCGTGCCTGCCAGTTCTTCGCGAGGAAGGCCTCGAGCGCGGCGATCTGCTCGCTGAAATCGTGCGACGTCGTGCCGGTGAGCGCGGCCTCGTGCCATACCATGGCGGTGGCGTGCTCGACGGCGCGCGGCTGCAGCCACGGCGCCTCGCTGTAATACATGTTCGTGACGACGAGTACCGTGGCAGGATGCTCGAAGAAGCGGTCGGCCATCTTGCGGAGAGACAGCCGCACGTCCTCGAGGCTGATCTCCTTGCCGACGATGTAGAACGGCACGGTCGGAAAGCGTCGGTGCATCTCGCGCATGACGCGCGCGAGCACGGTGCCATCGCCCATGCCGGCATCGAACAGGCGTACCGCCGGCGGCCGCGGATGGATCTGGCCGAGCTCGAGGCCGACGCGGCGCGCGATGACGTCCTTCTCGCTGCAGGTGTTGACGAAGAGGAGATACTTCTGGCGGTTGTCGAAAAAGCGGAAATTGCTCTCGGGATCCGCTTTCTGCGCCGGCGCGATCGCGCGTGGCACGGCTCCCGCGTGGATCAGCGGCATCAGCTCGGGCGGCGCATCGCCCGCGCCCGGCGCGCCGTGCTTCGCCATGAAATCGTTGACGCGGGTCAGCGTCTCCGGCGTGACGCGCGCGCCGTCGCGCAGGCGCGCGACGAACTTGCCGTCGTTGACCGCGCGCCGGCCGAAGGTCGATTCGGCCATGCCGGTGTGCCGGCAAAACTCCGAGATGCTGCCCAATAGGGACCCGCCCCGCGTCCCGCCCTCGATCTGCACCCGCATCCTCCGTAACAGGACTGCGGGAAAATCTTGCGCGCACTGCCAGTGGGACATCAACCACGCGCTGCGTGCCATGAAAAGTGGGATGCTGCCCACTCTTAATAATCAATGCCTTCCGTTCTAGAGCTGATAGGCAACACCCCGATGATCGAGGTCGCGCGCCTCGATACCGGTCGCTGTCGGCTCTTCCTCAAGCTCGAGAACCAGAACCCCGGCGGCTCGATCAAGGACCGCATCGCGCTGTCGATGATCGAAGCGGCCGAGCGCGACAAGAAGATCCAGAAAGGCTCGCTGATCGTCGAGGCCACGGCGGGCAATACGGGCCTTGGCCTCGCACTCGTCGCTTCGCAGAAAGGCTATCGCCTGCTCATCGTGGTGCCCGACAAGATGAGCCAGGAAAAGATCTTCCACCTGAAAGCGCTCGGCGCCGAGGTGCAGCTCACGCGCTCCGACGTCACGAAGGGACACCCCGAGTACTACCAGGACAAGGCGGCGCGCATCGCGCGCGAGACGCCCGGCGCGTTCTATGTGAACCAGTTCGGCAATGAGGCGAACCCCTGGGCGCACGAGCACACGACCGGACCCGAGATCTGGGAGCAGATGGAGCACCAGCTCGACGCGATGGTGTGCGGCGTGGGAACCGGCGGCACAATCACCGGCCTGGCGCGCTTCTTCGCGAAAGTGGCGCCGAAAGCGCAGATGGTGCTCGCCGATCCGGAAGGTTCCATCCTCGCGCCGCTCATCCAGACCGGCAAGGCGCCCGACCATGTCGGCACGTGGCTGGTGGAAGGCATCGGCGAGGACTTTGTGCCGCCGGTGTGCGACCTCTCGCTCGTGAAGAAGGCCTACAGCATCCCGGATCGCGAAGCGCTACTTACGTGCCGTGAATTGCTCCGGAAGGAAGGCGTCATGGCCGGCACCTCCACCGGTACGCTGGTCGCAGCGGCTCTGCGGTATTGCCGCGAGCAAACGGCCGCCAAGCGCGTGGTCACGCTCGTCTGCGACAGCGGCAACAAGTACCTGTCGAAGGTCTACAACGACTTCTGGATGCTCGACCAGGGCTTCGTCGAGCGCGAGCAGCACGGCGACCTGCGCGATCTCATCAGCCGCCTGCACCACGAGCGTGCCGTGGCGACGGTAAGCGCGGACGAGAAGGTGCTCGCAGCCTACCAGCGCATGAAGCTCTACGACGTCTCGCAGCTCCCGGTGCTGCGCGACGGCCGCATCGTCGGCATCGTCGACGAAGAGGACATCCTCGCCGAGGTGTACGACAATCCGGACCATTTCAACGAGCCGGTGACCGAAGCCATGGAGAGCCACCTCGTCACGGTGCCGCCCAGCGCCACGGTCGAGCAGCTCATGGAAATTTTCAAGCGCGGCATGGTCGCGATCGTGGTCGATGGCGACGAGTTCCTTGGGCTCATCACGCGCATCGATCTGCTGAATTGGCTGCGGCGCCGAGGGGAGAAATGAGCGCAGGACCATGAAGTTCGACACCAAGGTAGTGCACGCCGGGCAGGAACCCGATCCGCGCACCGGCGCCGTGATGACGCCGATCTACGCCACCTCGACCTACGCGCAATCGAGCCCCGGCGAGCACCAGGGCTACGACTACGCGCGCACGCGCAACCCGACGCGCGATGCGCTCGAAGCCTGCCTCGCCGAGCTCGAAGGCGGCGACGCCGGCTTCGCTTTCGCCTCCGGCATGGCTGCGATCGGGACCATCCTGGAAACGCTCGACGCAGGCTCCCACGTCGTCTGCATGCATGATCTCTACGGCGGCAGCTACCGCATTTTGGAAAAAGTCAGGAAACGCTCGGCGGGCCTGCAGGCGACGTTCATCGATCTCTCGGACACCAAGGCGCTGGAGCCGGCGATCCAGCCGAGCACGCGCATGCTGTGGATCGAGACGCCGACCAACCCGTTGCTCAAGCTCGTCGACCTCTCGGCGGTGGCGGAAATCGCACATCGCAAGAAACTGGTCTGCGTGTGCGACAACACCTTCGCCTCGCCGTGGATCCAGCGGCCACTCGAGCACGGCTTCGACATCGTCGTGCACTCCACCA
>DASXRW010000051.1:0-9116 GCA_036506355.1 Burkholderiales bacterium | reverse complement strand
CCAACTCGACTCGCTGCGCCAGCACTCGCTGGTCGTGGCCGACACCGGCGACATCGAGGCGGTGGCGCGCTGGAAGCCGCAGGACGCGACCACCAATCCGTCGCTGCTCCTCACCTCGGCGCAGGATCCGCGCTTCCGCCATCTCGTGGAAGGGGCTATCAAGGAAGCGCGCGGCGACACCGCGGCAGCCATGGACGGCCTGTTCGTGCAGTTCGGGCGCGAGATCCTCAAGCACGTCGCCGGGCGGGTATCGACGGAAGTTGACGCCCGGCTGTCATTCGACGAGCAGGGCTCGATCGCCCGGGCGCGAAGGTTGATAACCCTTTACGAAAGGCACGGCGTCTCGCGCGAGCGCGTGCTGATCAAGCTGGCGAGCACCTGGGAAGGCATCCGCGCCGCGCAGCAGCTCGAGCGCGAAGGCATCCACTGCAACATGACGCTGCTCTTCTCGTTCGCGCAGGCGGTGGCCTGCGCCGAGGCCGGCGTCACGCTGATCTCGCCGTTCGTCGGGCGCATCTACGACTGGTACCGCGCCTCGCGCAAGGTCGACGACATCCCGGTCGACGACGACCCGGGGGTCGCCTCGGTGGCGCGCATCTACGCCTATTACAAGAAGCACGGCTACCAGACCCAGGTGATGGGCGCGAGCTTCAGGAAGACCGAGCAGATCCTGGCGCTCGCCGGCTGCGATCTGCTCACCATCGCGCCTGATTTGCTGGAGAAGTTATCGAAGGCGGCTGGCAATGTTGAAAGAAGATTGATCCCGGAAAAAGCGAAATCCCAGCAGATCGAAAAAATCCACATCGACGAGAAAACCTTCCGCTGGATGCACAACGAGGACCCGATGGCGACCGACAAGCTCGCCGAAGGCATCCGGCGCTTCGACGCCGACGCGCGCAAGCTCGAGCGCCTGATCATTTCGCTTGCCGCGGCTACGCCCGCCGCTGCTTAGTTCGGGGACGGAGCCCGATCTAATTCGGGGACGGAGCCCGAACTATTCAATTATTCGGGTCAGACCCCTGCGGCTTTTTCCTCAGCCGCTGCCAGGCGAACAGCACTAGATAGAGTAAGGCGGGAACGCTGATACCCAGCACGATGGGCCGCAGCGCTTTTTCATGCTCCTCCGAGAAGGCGAGGATGCTGCCGGCGTTGAGGGCAGAAACCACGACCCAGATGACCGTGAAGAGCAGCCAGAGTTTCTTCCAGAGCATCTGAGGAGTTCGGGCTCCGTCCCCGAATTAGATCGGGCTCCGTCCCCGAACTCAGGGGCCGATGCGGCGGAGCTGGTTGAGCTCGTCGGTGGCGCGGCGCGCCTCGTCCTGCGCCCGCTTGCGCGCCGAGGCGACGGCGCCCGCCTCGAGGAGCGAATCGGTGCCCAGGCGCGGCTCGAGGCGCTTCTCGCTGTCCTGGAGCTTGAAGAGCAGGTCGTCGGTCGCCTTCAGCGTGATGCCGAGGTCGAAATAGTCGGTCTCGACGCGCTTCTTCAGCGCGAGCGCGTCGCGCATCCAGCCGTCGTTGCGGTGCGCCGCGCGCGCCATGTGGCCGGCGAGCGCCTGGCGGCTCGCCGCCGCCTGGCGCGCAAGGCGCTCGGCTTCGACGCGCCGGCGCGCGATCTCGCGCGCGCCGAGGATGTAGTGCTCGGCGGCGTCGGCGAGCCCCGGATCGCGCGGCGCCCGCGCCGTCTTGAGGTTCGCATCGATCGCCGCGACCAGCTCGGCGGCGGGCTTCGGCGCGAGCGCCCGGCGCAGCTTCTCGGTGGTGTCGCGCACCATCTCGGCGACCTGGCGCTGCTGCGCGCGCTTCTGCGCGGCGCCGTACATGAGATAGCCGCCAAGCGCGAGCGCGAGGACTGCGATGAGCCCGCCCACCCACAGGAGACCGCGATTCAACATGGCGGCAGGATAACCCGCTAGGCCGCGCTCGCCCTGACTGTCGCATCGCGGCGCTGCCAGACCTCCGGCAGCAGCTCCGCGCCCAGGCCCGGACCCGGCGGCTTGGCAAACATGCCGCGCACCGGCTGCGGCACGTGCGTCACCAGCTCCTTGTACCAGCCGCTGTAGAAGGCGCGCACCGATTCCTGCACCAGCGCGTTCGGCGCATGGATCGAGAAGTGCAGCGACGCCAGGAACACGATCGGCCCAGTGCAGTCGTGCGGCGCGACCGGCAGCTGCCAGGCGTCGGCGAGCGCGGCGATCCTGCGCCCTTCGCTGATGCCGCCGCACCAGGCGAGGTCGAACATCACGATGCCGGCGACGCCGGTCTCGAGCAGATCCTTGAAGCTCCAGCGCCCGGCGAGGATCTCCGACGCACAAATCGGGGCCTTCGAGAACGGGGCATATTGTTTCAGCAGCGCGAGGCTGTCCATGCGGATCGGGTCCTCGTGCCAGTAGGTGTCGAACTCGGCGAGCGCCTGCGCGATGCGCTGCGCCGGCGGCAGGCGCCACAGCGAATGGAATTCCACCATCACGTCGATCTTGTTGCCCACCGCCTTGCGTATTTTTCTGAACGGTTCCAGGGCCCGTTGGAGATCGGCGCCGGAGATGTGCATGCCTTCGTTCGCCTCGGCAAAGGTGTCGAACGGCCAGATCTTCATCGCGCCGATGCCCTCTTCCAGCAGCGACTGCGCGAGCTCGTCCGCGCGGTGGAGGAATGCATCCAGGTCTTCGTACGGTCCCTGCGGCTTGCCGCCGAGTCCCCAGTTCGCCGAGGTCTGGCCGCGCGTGTCGCGGATGTATTGATAGCCGGCGCAGGTGTTGTAGGTGCGGATCGCGGCACGCGAAGCGCCGCCGAGCACCTGGTAGAGCGGCTGGTTCACCACGCGCGCATAGTGGTCCCAGAGCGCGATGTCGAAGGCGGAGATGGCGCGCGTCTCGACGCCGGATCCTCGCCAGCCGAGATACCCCGTGAGGCTCCTGGTGAGGCGCTCGACTTCCAGCGGATCCTGGCCGAGCACGCGCGGCGCGATGTATTCATGCACGTATTCCTCGACCGCGGGCGCCGCGCGGTGCGTCTCGCCCAGGCCGACGATGCCGGCGTCCGAGTGGACGCGCAGCCAGATCAGGTTCGGAAACTCCGCGAGCCTGAGCGTCTCCAGTTGCCGGATCTTCACCCGGCGATGATAAAGGGAACTACTCGGCCGAGATCAGTCCCACGATCGGGTTGACGCCGCCGGCGAAGGGCACGCTCTGCCGCGAGGCGGCCTTGCACTCGGGGCACCAGCTGCCTTGCTTGATCGAGTTGAAGCTCGCGAACCACTGGTGGCCGCGCTGGCACTCCCACTCGAGCTTGGCCTGGCTGTTGGTATAGCGCTCCGCCAGGCACCTGCCGCCGCGCTCGGCGGCGATCGCGTGCAGCGCGGCGACCGAATGGCGCAGCTTCTCGTCCGCGCAGCGCTTGCACCAGTGCCCCTGGCGGATGGAGTGCGCCACCGCGCGCCAGCGGTGCCCCTGCGCGCACTCCCAGTCCATCAGCGTCAGGCTGTCGACGTAGGCTTCCGCCAGGCAGCGCCCCCCGCGCCGCGCGGCGTCCTGCTGGATTTCTGCCAGGGTCAGCTTGCGCATCGGCGGGCGGCGTGAGAAAGGGTGCGGCTCTCCGACGCCCCGCGCGGCAGCGCGAGACCGAGAAACGCACCGTAAACGATGAAGCCGAGGCTGACTGCGGCGCCGGCCATCCAGAGAAGATCGAGCATTGTTCTTGGCTCCCCAGGTTGTGCGTCGATGGCGCAGTCTCGCGCTGCGGGCGCGCCAAAGCAGTGACCGGCTGCAGCCAGCCGGTGTGCACTATTCACCTCCCCAGAAGCGGCGCTACCGGCCAGCGCGCCAGGGCCGGTTCGATTTCCTGATCATCGAGAAGGCGAAGAGCGCGAGGAACAGCACCGCGATCGCCCAGGCACCCATCTGCTGCACGCCCGGCGCCAGCAGCAGCATGCCGGCAGCCGCGGTGACGACCGCCAGGATGAAGAAGACGAAGCTCAGCATGGTTGTTCTCCGGCCATGTTCAAAAGAGCCCTAAGTCGAGCAAAATGCGTGCCGCCATGACCCTCAAACATCCGAGAGGCCGCGCCGGCACCGTCGTGGTGCTCGAGCACAGCTCGCAGATCCTGAAAGGCAACCCGCTCGGCGACCCGCACGTGCGCAAGCTCGCGGTGTGGCTGCCGCCGCAATATGACGATGGTGCGCGCCTGCGCCGCTTCCCGGTGCTCTACGACATGGTCGGCTTCACCGGCTCGGGGCTCTCGCACCTCAACTGGAAGAGCTTCGGCGACAACGTGCCGGAGCGCGCCGCGCGGTTGATCCGCGAAGAGAAGATGGGGCCGGCGATCTTCGTCTTCCCCGACTGCTTCACCGCGCTCGGCGGCAACCAGTACGTCAACTCCTCGGCGATCGGCAACTACGCCGACTACCTGACGCGCGAGTTGATCCCGTTCGTCGACCGCGAGTTCCGCACGCTCGCCGATCGGCGCCATCGCGGCTGCTTCGGCAAATCATCGGGCGGCTACGGCGCGATCCTCCACGGCATGAAGTACGCAAGATACTGGGGCGCGATCGCCAACCACTCGGGCGACGCCTATTTCGACTTCGTCTACTGGCACGACTGGCCGAACACGCTGAACGAGCTCGCCAAGCACCGCGCGCCCAAGCGCAAGGCCGGCCGCTACGACGCGCTCGCCGAATCGCGCCGCAAGGGGCTCGCCGAGGGCAAGGACGACGGGCGCATCCGGCGCTTCCTGCGCGAGGTGTGGAAGAAGGAGAAGGTCCCCGCCAAGGAAGTGATGTGCATCATGAACCTCTGCATGGCGGCCACCTACGACCCGGATCCGCGAGCGCCGAACGGCTTTCGCGTGCCGTTCAACCTCGAATCGGGCGAGCCGACCGGCCGCTGGCCGAAGTGGCGCGCGCATGACCCGATCAACCTGGTCGAGCGCTACCGGGCGAACCTCAAGACGCTGCGCGGCATCTACATCGATTGCGGCTGGCGCGACCAGTTCCACATCCATTACGGCTCGCGCATCCTCGCCGCGCGCCTCGCCGCCGCGGGCATCCGGCACGAGTACCAGGAGTTCGACGACGATCACTCCGACGTCGACTACCGGATGGACGTCAGCCTGCCGTTTCTCTACCGCGCACTGAAATGAAATCGGGGTCAGGCACCGAATACTGATGCAGCAAGAGCGCTAGACGAAAGTGCCAAAGAGCGCTTAGGGTTTTCGCTGGGAGGTACAAGAAGATGGCTCGGGTCATACTCGCAGCTCTTCTCGCGGCATTCATGCTGGCCAGCGCGGCTGAACCGCTTCCGGTGGAAGTAATGTTCAAGCGTCCGCAGTTCTATGGCGCAACGATCTCGCCTTCGGGCAAGTACGTCGCGGCTGTCGGCAAGACCGTAAAGGATCGATACAACGCCCTCGTTATCGATCTGCAGACGCGCAAAGCCTCCCCAATTACGGCGATTGACGATGGCGACGTAACGCGGGTGCGTTGGCAAAGCGACGACCGCCTGGTTGTGTTCGTAGGAGACATACAAAAGGGCACCGGCGAACCGCCGCGCGAACGCGGATTCGTGGCGGTGGACCGGGACGGGCGAAATGCGGTGGTCTTGTCCCGCCGCTACGGCGTTCCAGAGAGCGTGTACACCTTCAATGGCGACGAGATCCTGCTCGCTACGGCAAACCGGCCCGGCAAGGCCAGCTTGGACGTCTATCGCGTCAACACGCGAACCCAGGACGAAAAGCTGTTGACCTTCGAGTCGCCCGGCAAGGTGAGGCATTGGGCGGTTGACTTCGATGGCATCCCGCGCGCCGCGGTGACGGAAGACGCGGAATACGACAAGACGGCTTGGTATGTGCGCGACGGCATTGGTCAACCCTGGCGCAAGGTCGAGGAAGGACCGCGCACTCTCCTCGACACTTACCCGGGTGCGTTCAGTCCCGATGGCAAGGTGCTTTACGTCCATGCTCGGCGCGGCCAGGATCGCGCCGCGCTATATGAATACGAAATTGGCGCCAACCGATGGACGGGTCCGGTGTTCAGGCACGTCGAACGGGACGTGTATGGAAATTACATCTTTGACCTCGAAGAGCGAAAGCTCCTAGGCGTCGCATACCGGGACGACAAGCCGGGAACCGTCTGGTTCGACCCGGAGCACGTGAAAATGCAGAGAAGCGTCGATGCCGTCCTGCCGACTACGGTGAATCGCATAGAGAAGGGACGAGATCGCTGGCTTGTGACGACTTCATCGGACCGTAACCCGGGTGAGGTTTACATCCTGGATGGCAGGACGATGAAGATGGAAAAGCTTCTCGCCTACCGCCCTTGGATCAACCCGAATGAAATGGCGCCCACGCGCTGGGTGCGTTATCGCGCACGCGATGGTCTAACCATTCCGGCCCTTCTAACCATCCCAAAGGACAGCGACGGCAAGAAGCTGCCCCTCGTCGTTGCTATCCGTAACAGCCTGTTCGGATATGCCACGGAGTGGAACTACCAGCCGCAAGTGCAATTCCTCGCTTCGCGTGGATACGCTGTCCTCCAGCCGCAAGCGCGCGGCACGCGCGGATTCGGCTGGAACTTTCACTCGTCCGGATTCCGCAGAATCGGCGAGGAGATGCAGGACGACATCGAAGACGCCGCCAAATGGGCCATCGGCGAGGGCTTGGCCGATCCCCGGCGAATTGCTTTCTATGGCTCCTCGTACGGCGGCATGGCCGCCATACTGGGCACGATCAAAAGCCCGGACCTGGTCAAATGTGCCGTGGTTCGTTCGGGCATTGCCACGGTGGACTGGCTGTTCGTGACGGGAAGGCGCCTCGACGCGACCGAAGCCAGGGCGGAAATGATCGGCACGGACCGCGCTCGATTGCGGCGGGCGAGTCCTCTGGAGAACGCCGAAAAGATTGCGGCACCCGTCCTGCTCGCCTACGGTTCCTACGACATCGACTTGCACGGTGTCGACCTGCACCGCGCTCTCCAGCGGTACGACAAGCCGCATGAATGGGTCGAGTATGACGAACACCAAGGTTTTGGCTTCGCGCTCGACAAGAACATCTTCGATTTTTATCAACGCGTAGAGCGCTTTCTGGCCCAGCACCTTCGGCAGCAATAGTCGCTGCATGCGCATCGCTCTCCTCGCGTTGTTTTGGGCCGTCGTAGCGCATGCGCAGCAGTTTCCCGCGAAGCCCATCCATCTGATCGTTCCCTTCCCGCCGGGCGGCGGCAACGATACGGTGGCGCGCGCGATCGCGCAGCAGCTCGGTCCCGATCTCGGGCAGCCGGTGGTGATCGACAATCGCCCGGGCGCGGGCGGCAGCGTAGGCGCGGAGCTTGCGGCGCGAGCGCCGGCCGACGGTTACACGCTGTTTCTCGCCGGCGTCGGCAGCCACGCGGTCAATCCGAACCTGCATGCGAAGCTACCTTACGATCCGGTGAAGGACTTCGCGCCGATCACGCTCGTCGCCTCGGCGCCCTCGGTGCTGGTGGTGAATCCCGGGGTGCCGGCGCGCACCGTCGCCGAGTTCACGAGCTATGCGCGCGCCCATCCCGGCAAGCTCAACTACGCCTCGAACGGCAACGGCAGCGCCGCGCAGCTCGCGGCGGCGATGTACGAATCGATGGCGGGCGTGCGCATGGTGCACGTGCCGTACAAGGGCATCGCGCCCGCGCTCACCGACCTCCTCTCCGGCGAGGTGCAGCTCATGTTCGGCACCATCGTCGCGCTCGTGCCGCACATCCAGGCCGGGAAGCTCCGCGCGCTCGCCGTCACCAGCCGCAAGCGCTCATCGCTTCTCACCGAGGTGCCGACGCTCGCCGAATCGGGCCTGCCCGATTACGAGGCCGGCTCCTGGTACGGCATCCTCGCGCCCGCCGGCACGCCGCGCGAGGTGATCGACCGGCTGCACGCCGCCATCGTCAAGGCGCTGCGTCAGCCCGACGTATCCAAGCGCCTCGCGGCCGAGGGCGCAGAAGTGATCGGCAGCACGCCGGATGAATTCGCCGCGCACATCAAGTCCGAGATCGCGCGCGTCGGCAAAGTCGTGCGCGCCGCCGGCATCCGCATCGAATAGCCGTGGACAACGCCTACACGCGCGGGCTGGCCGAGTTCGCTTCCGGGTTGCAGTACGAGCAGATCCCCGCCGCTGTGCGCGATCGGCTCAAGCTCCTGATCCTCGACGCGCTCGGCTGCGCGCTCTACGGCGCCGAGCTCGAGTGGTGCCGCATCTTGCGGCGCACGCTCAGCGCAGTCGATAGCGACGGTGCATGCGCCATATGGGGAACCCGCGAACGGCTGTCCGCGCCGCATGCGGTACTTGCAAATGGCACCCAGGTGCAGAGCTTCGAGCTCGACGATGTGCACCGCGCCGGGGTGCTCCACGTGGGCGCTGTGGTGCTGCCGGCACTGGTGGCGCTCGCGGAGCTGCGCCGCAATCTCAGCGGTCGCGACTTTCTCGCCGCCGCCGCCGCCGGCTACGAGGTCGGGCCACGGGTCGGGATGTGCATGGGGCCCGAGCACATCGGCCAGGGCTGGCATTCGGGCGCGACTGTCGGCGTGTTCGCCGCTGCTGCCGCCGCGGCGCGGGGCTTGCGCCTGAATGGAGAGAAAACCGTCCATGCGCTCGGCATCGCCGGCACGCAGTCCGCGGGCCTGATGGCCGCGCAATACGGCGCGATGGTGAAGCGCATGCACGCCGGCCGCGCAGCGCAGAGCGGCCTTTACGGCGCGCTGCTCGCGGAGCAGGGCTTCACCGGCATCGAGAACGTGTTCGAGGCCGAGTACGGCGGCTTCTGCACCACGTTCTCGCGCTCGCAGGACCGCTTCCGGCTCGCCGAACTCACCGCCGGGTTGGGCACGACCTGGCAAACCATGGGCGTGGCGCTCAAGTTCTACGCCTGCGTCGGCAGCAACCACACTACGCTCGATGCGCTGCGCACGCTGCAGGCGGAGCACCAGTTCCGCGCCGAGGATGTCGAGCGCATCGTGGTGCATGGCTCGCAGGTGACGGCGGATCACGTCGGCTGGAAATACGAGCCGAAGGGGATGACCGCGGCGCAGCTCAACCTGCCCTTCTGTGCCGCGACGCTGCTGCTGGAGGGCGACTGTTTCGTCGATCAGTTCAAGCCCGGCGT
>DASXRW010000050.1:0-11205 GCA_036506355.1 Burkholderiales bacterium | reverse complement strand
TCGGGCTGGTGCGTGTCCATGAAGAGGCGCATGTGCTTCCCGGCGTTGCCGGCGTCGACGATCATGATGCCGTCCGCAGGCAGCGCCTCGCGCATTGCGTGCGCCACCACCGGTGGCAGGATCGGGCACGCGTTGTAGTCGAGCAGGCGCTTCCTCTCCTCGTCCCATTCGCGCCGGAGTTTGGCGACGCTGGTCCATTCCCACTTGCGGTGAAGGCGCTGGGCGAGGCCGTCGATAAAGCTGAGCGTGGAGCCGACGATGGCCTGCGCCACCGGGAAGACGACGCCGATGTCGGTCGCCACCGGGCTGTGATGGATCAGCTTCGCCTCGCGGCTGATGATGCCGTACTTGAAGGTGGTGGAGAAGAGGTCGATGTGCGCGCCGAGCGCGATGACGACGTCGGCCTCGGGCATGGCGCGATTGGCGCTCGACCAGCCGTTGCGGCCGAGCGGCCCGAGCGCTAGAGCGTGCGTCGTGGGGAATGCGTCCGGATGGTACTGGAGCGTAGCGACCGGAATGCCAGTGGCATCGGCGAGGCGTTGCAAGGCGCCGAGCGCGTTCTCCCGCAGCACACCGCCGCCGGCGAGCAGGACCGGGCGCTTCGCCTGCGCGATCAGCTCGGCGGCGCGATCGAGCTCATGCGATGAGCAGCTTGGCAGCGAGCTCGGCCGGTAGGCAGCCGCGGCAATTGGCTCGGGTTCGGTGTGCTCCAGAAGGATGTCGCGCGAGACATCGAGGTGCACCGGGCCGAGCGGCTCGGAGAGCGCGACGCGAAAGGCGCGGCGGATCGCCTCCTGGATCTTGCTCGCCGCGGGGACGGAGTAGGCCCATTTGGTGATGGGGCGCGAGAACGTCACCTGGTCGATGTCCTGGCTCGCGTCCTTCTCACGCACCCAGAGCTCCTGCGCGCCGCTGATGCTGATGATCGGCACGTAGCCCTTGTAGGCCGCGCCGATGCCGGTGGCGAGGTTGGTGACGCCGGGTCCCTCGGTGGCGGTTACCACGGCAGGCCGATTGACCGATCGGGCGAAGCCGTAGGCCATGAACGCGGCGCCCTGCTCGTGGCGCGTCAGGACAAAGCGGATCTCGGGCGTCGAGCGCAGCACGTCGAGGATCGGCAGATTCATCGTGCCCGGGATGCCGAACACGTGATCGATCCCCTCGCGGCGAAGGCAGTCGACGACGGCTTGCGCGCCTGTGATCATGGGTACCTCTTGGGCGAGTTGCGCGGCTGCTAGTCTATATGGTGCATGAACCTCTATTTCCGGCTGCTCCTGACGATCCTCAAAGCGCTGCGCGCGCCGCGCGTCACGCCGGGCGACACGGTGGAGCTCGCGCTGCGCGTGCTGCCGACCGATCTCGACCTCAACGGCCACATGAACAACGGCCGCTATCTCACGCTCGTCGACCTCGGGCTCGTGACCGTGTTCATCCGCAGCGGCTTCGCGAGGCTGTGTTTCGCCAAAGGCTGGCGGCCCATGGGCGGCGGCAGCGTCGTCTACTTCCGCCGCGGGCTCACCGTTTTTCAGCGCTTCACGCTGCGCTTCGCCATCGTCGGCTGGGACGAGTTCTGGAGCTACGCCCGCTTCGAATTCCTCCGCGACGGCGAGCTCTGCGCGACCGGTTTCATGAAAGGCGCCGCCGCCGGCCGCCGCGGCCTGGTGCGCAACGCGGACATCTATCCAGTGCTCGGCTATGACCAGCCCTCGCCCGCGTTTCCCGACGATCTCCAGGCGTGGATCGCGACGGATCGCTTGCTCGGCGCCCGGACGAAGTCGTGAAACCCGCATTTCGTGACCGCCCGCACGCCGGCCGCGAGCTCGCCAGGATGCTCGACGAGTTCCGCGGCAGCGCCGCGCTGGTGCTCGCCATCCCCGCCGGGGGCGTGCCGGTGGCGGCGGCGATCGCGCAGGAGCTCGGCTTGCCGCTCGACGTGGTGCCGGTAAGCAAGGTGCTCTATCCGTGGACCACCGAGGCCGGCTATGGCGCGGTAGCGTTCGACGGCAGCGTACTCCTCGACGAGGCCGCCATCGAATCTCGTGGCGTGAAACCGGCGCAGGTCGAGAAGGCGGTGGCCGGCGCACGCGAAAAAGTCGAGCGGCGCCTGGCGCGTCTGCGTGCCGGACGGCCGCCGCTCGCGCTTTCAGGCCAGACGGTGATCGTGGTCGACGACGGCATCGCCGCCGGCTCGACCATGCGCGCCGCGATCGCGGCGTTGCGCCGGCAGGGCGCGGGCAAGATCGTCGTCGCGGTGCCGACCGCGCACAAGCCCACGCTCGATGCGATCTCAAAGCTCGCCGACGAGACTTTTTGCGCAAACGTGCGAGCCGGCGGCGGGAGCTTCGCGGTCGCCGATGCCTATGAGGAATGGCGCGATCTGCCGGACGAAGAGATCCAAGCGCTGCTCGAAAATCGGGTAAGGTGAAGGCGCTCTTAGGGAGAATCTGCAGATGAACAAACAATCGGGAGTTTCGACGGCAGGCATCGCGCTCGCGATCGTGGTGCTCGGCGCGGCGGGCGGCGGCTTCCTCGGCTGGCAGCAGCACCAGGAGCTTGGCCGGATCAAGACAGAGCTCGCGAGCGCCAAGTCCGCGCTCGACAAGGCCGCCGCCGATGCGCGCACGGCGAAGGCCGATGCCGCCGGCGCCCGCAAGGAGCTCGACGAGCAGAAGGCGAGCTTCGAGCAGATGCGCGTCGAGCGCGACGCGGCCAAGGCTTTTCTCGACACCGAGCGGGCGCATGCCGCGCGGCTGCAGGGCGAGCTCAGCCTCGCGCGCGAGCAGAACGCCCATCTGCGCACGCGCGCGTCGCCGCCGCCCCAGTACTCGCAGCCTACGGCGCTGCAGCCGCGCCCTATGGCGATCCGTGCGGGACCCGCCGGGAGGGCGGTGGGCGCCGGCGCGCCGGCGGTCCCGGCGCAGAGCCCGCGATAATTACGACCCTGGCCCCGAATTGAAGCGCTGCGCCTGGGCCGCCACGCCGCTTGGCATCGCCTACCACGACGCCGAATGGGGCGTGCCGGTGCACGACGACCGCGTGCTGTTCGAGTTCCTGCTGCTCGAGGGCGCGCAGGCCGGGCTCTCCTGGGAGACCATCCTCCGCAAGCGCGACGCCTACCGCAAGGCGTTCGCCGGCTTCGATCCTCGCAAGGTGGCGCGCTTTACCCCCGCTGTAATCCGCACATTGATGAAAAACGAAGGCATAGTGCGCAATCGCCTGAAGCTCGCAAGCAGCGTCACCAACGCCAAGGCGTTCCTCGCGGTGCAGAAGGAGTTCGGCAGCTTCGACGCTTATGTCTGGCGCTTCGTCGGCGGAAAGCCGCTGGTCAATCGCAGCAACCGGGTCCCGGTGAAAACGGCGCAGTCCGATGCGCTGAGCAAAGATCTGCTCAAGCGCGGCTTCAAGTTCGTCGGCTCGACCATCTGCTATGCGTACATGCAGGCGGTCGGCATGGTCGACGATCACACCAACGATTGCTTCCGTAAGAAGCGCTAGGAGGCGGCATGCGCAGCGCCATCATCATCCTGGGAGGCCTGGTCATCGCCGCGCTGTTCATCTTCGCCGGCCGGCTCATGGGCCGCGGGCCCGACAGCATGGCGTTCGGCGCGAAGATCTTCATTCCGCTGTGGTTCATCGCCGCGGCGGTGAATATGTGGCTCGGCGTGGCGAAGGCCGGCTACTCGTTCATGGAGGAGCTGCCGATTTTCCTCGCGATCTTCGCCGTGCCGGCGGCGGCCGCGGGCTTCGTCTGGTGGAAGTATTCATGACCAAGGGACGGCTCGAGGCCTTCAGCGACGGCGTGATCGCCGTGATCATCACCATCATGGTGCTCGAGATGAAGGTGCCGCACGGCGCCGACGCCGCGGCGCTCGCGCCGCTCGTGCCGACCTTCCTTAGCTACGTGCTGAGCTTCGTGTTCGTCGCCATCTACTGGAACAATCACCACCACATGTTCCACGCGGTGCACCACGTCACCGGCGCGACGCTCTGGGCGAACCTGCATCTGCTTTTCTGGCTTTCGCTCGTCCCCTTCGTCACCGGCTGGATGGACGAGAACCATCTCGCGCCGATCACCGTCGCGGCCTACGGCATCGTGCTGATCTGCGCCGCGATCGCGTATTACATCCTCACCCGCGTGCTGCTCGCGAGCCATCCGCACGACTCGCTGCTCGCGAAGGCGCTCGGAGCCGACTTCAAGGGCAAGATCTCGGTGGTGATCTATGCCGTGGCGATTGCCTGCGCCTTCCTGGCGACGTGGATCTCGCTCACGCTGTACGTCGTCGTGGCGCTGATGTGGCTCGTGCCCGACCGGCGCTTCGAGCGGCTGCTCGCCGAGCACAAGCCGTGATCGTCGTCCACCACCTCAACAACTCCCGCTCGCAGCGCGTGCTGTGGCTGCTCGAGGAGCTCGGCCTGCCCTACGAGATCAAGCGCTACCAGCGCGACCCGAAGACCATGCTCGCGCCGGCGGCGCTGCGCGAAGTGCATCCCCTCGGCAAGTCGCCGGTGCTTTCCGACGGCGACCTCACGCTCGCGGAGTCGGGCGCGATCATCGAGTACCTGGTGGAGCGCCATGGCCGCGGCCGCCTGATCCCGCCGGCGGGCACGCGCGACCGGCTGCGCTATACCTACTGGCTGCACTTCGCCGAAGGCTCGGCGATGCCGCCGCTCGTGATGAAGCTCATTTTCGACCGCATCGAGAAGGGCCCGATGCCGTTCTTCGTGCGTCCGGTCGCGCGCGCCATCGCCGGCCGGGTGAAGACGAATTTCATCGAGCCCAATATCGTGCGGCAGCTCGACTACATGGAGGCCGAGCTCGGCCGCAGCACCTGGTTCGCGGGCTCGGAATTCACCGCGGCCGACATCCAGATGAGCTTCCCGGTCGAGGCCGCGGCGGCTCGCGGCGGGCTCGACGCGCGCCGGCCGAAGCTGATGGACTTCCTCGGGCGCAGCCACGCGCGCGAGGCCTACCGCCGGGCGCTCGAGCGCGGCGGAGAATTCGCCATCCTCACTTGATTGCGAACCTGACTTGAGAGCGGCGCTCCTCCTCGCATGCGCCTTCGCCTGCGGCGCGGCTGCGCAAGGCGAGGTGCTGCCCAAGGTGTTCGTCGCGGAAATCCAGCCGGGCTTTCAGCCCGCGCACGCGCTGCAGCTCGATGGCGACACGCTCGTGTACACGATCCGTTTCGGCGCAGACATCCAGACCCGGCGGATCACGCCGAGTACGGCGCAGTGGACGGCCTTCCGCCAGGCGCTCGATCGGCAGAATGTCTGGCGCTGGCGCGGCAGCTACAAGGCAGACGTCAGCGACTCGACCTCGTGGTCCCTCAAGATCGAATACGCGGACCGCTCGCTCGCCGCCGCCGGGTTCGGCGCCGGCCCGGATCGATCGCAGGATGCGGCGCTGCCGAAATACGCTTTCACGCGCTACCAGCTCGCGCTGCAGGACCTGCTCGGGCAGCCGTTCGTGCGCCGTGTTTCGCCGATCGAGGTGTTCGACGTCGAGGAGCTGCGGCTCGTCGCCACGCATTCTCCGGCGAAGAAGGAAGAGCAATGGGCGACATTCCGCGATCCGGCTGGCAAAGCACATCGGGTAAGAGTCGGCGAACCCGTGGGTGGCCTGGGCATGCTGGAGAAGGTCAGCCGCTCATCCGTCTCGCTCGCCATGAAGGTCAAGGACGCCGACGGCAAGTGGGTCCAGCAAGAGCGCACCGTCAGGCTCGCGCGACGCAAACCGCCGGCGAAATAATTACGATCCTGGCCCCGAATTGATAGCCATCGCGATCCACGGCGGCGCCGGCGCGATGCCGCGCCGGAAGATGACGCCCGCCGCCAGCGCGCGCTACAAGGCCGGGCTCGCGCGGGCGCTGGAGGCCGGTTACCAGGTCCTGGAAAAAGGCACCAGCCTGGATGCGGTGTGCGCCGCGGTGGTCGCGCTCGAGGATTCGCCGCTCTTCAACGCGGGGCGCGGCGCCTGCTACAACACCGACGAGAAGCACGAGCTCGACGCCTCGGTGATGGACGGCGCGACGCTGCGCGCCGGCGCGGTGGCGGCGGTGAGCCGCATCCGCAATCCGGTGCTCGCGGCGCGCGCGGTGATGGAGAAGAGCCGCCACGTGCTGCTCGCCGGACGCGGCGCCGAGCGCTTCGCCCGCGCGCATGGGCTCGAGCTCGTGCCGGAAAGTTACTTCGCGACCCAGGCGCGCCTCACGGCGCTGCGGAAAAAGCTCGTAGGCCACCACGGCACGGTCGGCGCGGTGGCGCTCGACGCCAATGGCAACCTCGCCGCCGCGACCTCGACCGGCGGCTATACCGGCAAGCTGCCAGGACGCGTCGGCGATTCGCCGCTCATCGGCGCCGGGAATTACGCCGATAACGCCTGCGCCGTCTCGGGGACCGGGCTCGGCGAGGCTTTCATCCGCGGCGTGCTCGCGTACGACGTCGCGGCGCGCATGCGCTATCTCGGCGAGCCGCTGGCGAAGGCGGCGCGCGCGGCGATGAGAAAGCTTGCAGGTTTGCAAGGCGACGGCGGTCTCATCGCCGTGGATCGTCGCGGTAACATCGTCATGCCCTTCAACAGCGAAGGCATGTACCGCGCCGCCATCGACCGCAAGGGCCGCCGCACCATCGGGATTTACTGAGGCCATCTAGCGATGTACGAAACGCGCGCCGAGCCCCTGCTTCCCAGCGCGCGCTTCATGACACGGCTGCTGCAGCACGTCGCCAGCGCTGCCGCGCTGGTTATCGCATCCCTCGGCATGGGCATGGCGGGCTACGTCTACTTCGAGCACCTCACCTGGCTCGACGCTTTCGTCGATGCGTCGATGCTCCTCGGCGGCATGGGACCGGTGCACACGCCGGAAACGACCGGCGGCAAGCTCTTCGCCGGCTTTTATGCCCTGTATTCGGGTCTCGTGTTCCTCGTCACCGTCGGCGTGGTTCTTGCACCCGTGCTGCACCGCGCCCTTCACAGGTTCCACTGGACCAAGGAGGCAGCCAAGTGAGCGAAATGCACTCCAGCCCCGACCGCGTCGTGTGGTTCGATCTGCCGGTGGCCGACCTCGAGCGCGCGAGCAGGTTCTACGGAGCGGTGCTGGGCATCAAGGTGTCGCAGGAGAAGTTCGACAACTTCAAGTTCGCGGTGCTCGAGCACGGCCCCGTCGGCAACGGCGGCTGCCTGATCCCCAACGGAAGCGAAGTCAGCGCCGTCGGCATCCTCGTCTACATGAACGTCGACGGCCGCATCCGCGACGCCGTGCGCCAGGTGGAAAAGCTTGGCGGCCGCGTCCTGGAGCCGGTGAAAGGCATAGGGCCGCATGGCTTTCGCGCCATCGTGCTCGACAGCGAAGGCAACCGCATCGGGCTGCATTCCAACACGGACAAATGAAAAACACCTGGCTCATCGCCGTGCTGTTCGTCGCCGGCTGCGTCACCCCCGACGTGGTGCCGACGGAGACGGTGCGCGACCTCGCGCCCTCGGGCACGCTGCGCGCCGCGATCAACTTCGGCAACCCGGTGCTCGCGCAGCGGGATCCCGCGAGCGGCGAGCCGCGCGGCGTCTCCGCCGATCTCGCGCGCGAGCTGGCGCGGCGCCTCGCCGTGCCGATCGACTTCCGCGTCTACGACGCCGCCGGCAAGGTGACCGCGGACGCGACGCGCGGCGCCTGGGACATCGCCTTCGTCGCGCGCGATCCTGAGCGCGCGAAAGACATCGAGTTCACCGCGGCGTACGTGATCATCGAGGGTGCCTACATGGTGCCGGCGAATTCGCCGCTGCAGAAGGTCGAGGACGTCGATCGCGAGGGCGTGCGTATCGCCGTCTCGAGGGGAAGCGCGTACGACCTCTTTCTATCGCGCGGCGTCATCAAGCGCGCGACCCTGGTGCGGGCACCGAGCCCGCAGGCGTCGATCGAGCAATTCGCGGCTGAGAAACTCGAGGCCGCGGCCGGGGTGAAGTCGCCGCTCATCGAGTACGCCAAGACCCATCCCGGATACCGCGTGCTGCCCGGCCGCTTCATGATCATTGAGCAAGCGATGGCCGTGCCGCGCGGCCGGCCGCTCGCGGTGCGCTACCTGCGCGAGTTCATCGACGAGCTGAAGGCCTCGGGCTTCGTCGCCGCGTCGCTGCAGAAGAGCGGCCAGAAAGACGCGGCCGTCGCACCATAGGATTCCGGACGACGTACGTAATTATTCGACCTTGACGTTGGCGGCCTTCACCACCTCCGCCCAGCGCGCGAGGTCGGCGCGCACCTGCTCGAAGAATTCCCGCGGCGCGTTGCCCACCGGCTCGATGCCGAGGGTCGCGTAGCGCTCGCGTACGAAGGGCGTGCGCAGCGCCGCCAGCAGCTCGCGCTGCAGCTTCTCGACCACCGGCTGCGGCGTCTTCGCCGGCGCGAAGATGCCGACCCACGACGAGACGTCGAAGCCCGCCAGGCCGCTCTCCTGGAAGGTCGGTACATCCGGCAGCGCGCTCGAGCGCTTGGCGCTCGGCACGCCGAGTCCCACCAGGCGGTTGGTGCGGACATATTGCTGGGCGGTGGCGATGGCGGTGAAGACGAGCGGGATCTGCCCGCCGACGACGTCGGTGATCGCCTGGCCGCCGCCCTTGTACGGCACGTGCTCGAGCTGCGCGCCGGTGCGCTGCCTGAGGAGCTCGCCCGCGAGGTGCGGCGTGCCGCCGGTGCCCGAGGTGCCGTAGGAAAATGGCCTCGCCTTCGCTCGCTCGATGAGCTCGCCCAGGTTACGCACGCCGGCGCCCGGGTGCGCCACGAGGATCAGCGTCGCATCGCCGAGCTTCGTCACCGGCGCGAAATCGCGCAAGGTGTCGAACGGGATCTTCGCGAAAACGTGCGGGTTGATCACCATCGTGCCATCGAAGCCGAGGAGCAGCGTGTGCCCGTCGGCATCGGCCTGCGCCACCTGCTGCGTGCCGATGTTGCCGCTCGCACCCGGCCGGTTCTCGACGATCACCTGCTGCCCGAGGCGCGCGGCGAGCGGCTCCGCCACCACGCGCGCGCTGTTGTCGGCCACGCCGCCGGGCGTAAAGGGCACGATGATGCGCACCGGCTTGGTCGGCCATTCCTGCGCGCCGGCGACACTGATTAGAATCGACCAGAGAAAAGGGGTCAGAGCAATTTTCATTTGAAAGTAGAGCTTCGTTATGCGCCGCTGCCCTTCATCGGCGCGATCGCGCTGCATTACTGGTTCGTGGTGTTCGACGACGCCGGCGCCTGCCATCGCTGGGAAGTATGGCAGACCAAGAACGCCGGCGGCACGAGCATTGGACACGTGCACTGCGACCTCAAGACGCCGGATGCCGGCGTCGGCGGCGGGCCGTCGCGCGTCGCGGCGCAGTGGACCGGCGAGGAAGCGGCGCGCATCGCCGCGGTCCTGGCGAAGCCCGAGAGCTATCCGCATCGCCTGCGCTATCGCTACTGGCCCGGGCCCAACAGCAACAGTTTCGTCGCCTGGGTGCTGCGCCGCGCCGGCATCCAGTACGCTCTGCACTGGAGGGGCATCGGGAGGAAGTGGACCAAGTGAAATTGCGCGACGCGACCGTGGCCGATGCCGGCGCGATTGCCGAAATCCACGTCGCCGGATGGCGCGCGGCGTATCGCGGGCTGATGCCGGACGACGTCATCGAATCGCTCAGCCTCGACCAGCGGCGCGGCTTCTGGAAGGGGATGCTATCCAAGCCGGGCGCCGGCAGGGTCGCGGTCGGTGAATACGACGGCGCGATCGTTGGCTTTTGCTCGTACGGCCCGACACGCGATGAGGACGGCGATGGTGCGGCCGAGATCTATGCGCTGTATGTGCACCCGGGGAAATGGCGGCAGGGCTGGGGCCGCGCGCTGTGTGAGCACGCCGCGCGCGAAGCGGCCGAGCGCGAGCACCGGGCGATGACGCTGTGGGTGATCGACGGCAACGAGCCCGCTCGGCGCTTTTATGAGCGGGTCGGCTATACCACCGATGGCGCCGAGCGCATCGACACCAGGCTCATCGGCACGCCGTTCACCGAAATCCGCTACCGAAAGGCCATCGGATGAAAGCGTTGCTGCTCGCCCTGGCGCTCGCGCTTGGCCATGCCCACGCGCAGGACGCGTATCCCTCGAAGCCGCTGCGCTTCATCCTGCCCTTCCCGCCCGGCGGCGGCACCGACATTCTCGGGCGGCTGCTCGCCGAGCGCCTCGCGGCGAATCTCGGCCAGCCGGTGGTGACCGAGAACCGCGGCGGCGCGGGCGGCAACGTCGGCGCCGAAGCCGCGGCGCGCTCGGCGCCGGATGGCTACACCATCGTGCTCGTGGCACCGTCGCTCGCGATCAGCCCGACGCTGTATGCAAAGCTGAATTACGACCCGGTGAAGGATTTCGCGCCGATCGGGCTGGTCGCTTCGGTGCCGAACGTGATGATCACGCACCCGTCGGTGCCGGCGCAGAACCTGCGCGAGTTCATCGCGCTCGCGAAATCCAAGCCCGGCGGCATGAACTTCGGCTCCGGCGGCAGCGGCACATCGAACCATCTCGCCGGTGAGCTCCTGAATCTCGCCGCCGGCATCAAGCTGGTCCACGTGCCCTACAAGGGCGTGAACCTCGCCATGAACGGCGTGCTCGCGGGCGAAGTCCAACTCGCGTTCATCGGCATCCCCGTCCCGGCGCCGCATATCAAGGCGGGGAGACTGCGGGCACTCGCGGTGCTCGCGCGCGAGCGCTCGCCGATCCTGCCCGAGGTGCCGACCGCCGAGGAAGCGGGTCTCGCCAATTTCGACGTCACCACCTGGTACGGCATCCTCGCGCCGGCCGGCACGCCGCGGCCGATCATCACGCGCCTCAACGCCGAGTTCGTGAAGATCATGCGCGCGCCGGAGATGAAGGGGCGCCTCGCAACGATGGGCACCGATCCGCTCACCAGCACGCCGCAGGAGTTCGCCGCCTACATCCAGAGCGAAATCGCGAAGTGGGGCGACGTGATCCGCAAGGCGGGACTGCGGGCCGACTGATGGCCGAGCCCAAGCCGCGCATCCTCGCCGCCGTGCGCCCGCAGGGCGGCGTCGCCGTGCGCCGGGCCCTCGGCGAGTACGCCGAGGTGACGCCGGTCTACACCTACGACGAGGCCGTCGCCGCGCTGCGCGGCAAGGGCGATTTCGACCTCGTGCTGTGCGGCGTGTTCTTCAACGAGACGCGCGCCTTCGATCTCGTGCGCCTGGTG
>DASXRW010000049.1:0-13312 GCA_036506355.1 Burkholderiales bacterium | reverse complement strand
ATCGACAACGGCGGCTATTTCGAGGGCGACGTGTCGCGCGCCAACAAGTTTCGCGACGAGCTGGTCTCCAATCCGGGCGCGATCGACCGCGACGGCAACGCCTGGCCGCTCGAGGGGCCGGGGCTCGGGCTCGAGGTCAATGAAGAGTTTCTCTCGGCACACCCGGCGATCGAAGGGCCCGGCTATATTTGACGCATGCGCAAACTGCTCCTAGCGCTGCTCGCCGCGCCGCTCCTGGTTCATGCGCAGGCCTGGCCCAGCAAGCCGCTGCGCTACATCGTCCCCTTCCCGCCCGGGGCCTTCAACGACACGCTGGCGCGCACGCTCGCCAACGAGCTGCCGAAAACGCTCGGCCAGCCGGTGATCGTCGAGAACCGGCCCGGCGGCAACACCATCATTGCCACGGAGCTCGCGCTGAAATCCCCGCCCGATGGCTACACGCTGTACGGAGCCGCGCTGCCGTTCTCGGTGATCCAGTCGCTGTACAAGACGTCGTTCGACGTCACCCGGGATTTCGCGCCCATCACGCTCGCCGGCATCACGCCGAACCTGCTGGTCGCGAACCTGAACGCACCGGTCAACAGCGTGCAGGAGCTCATTGCCTATGCGCGCGCCAATCCGGGCAAGCTGAACTATGCGTCCGCGGGCAACGGCACCTCGAACCATCTCTCGTTCGAGCTCTTCAAGGCGATGACCAGGACGTACATCACGCACATTCCGTACAAAGGCAGTGCGCCGGCGGTCACCGATCTCATTGCCGGCCAGGTCGACGTGATGTTCGACAATACGCCGAATGTCCTGCCGCACGTGCGCGCCGGCAAGCTGAAGGCGATCGCTGTTTCGACCAAATCGCGCACGCCGTTTGCCCCGGAGGTGCCCTCGGTACACGAGGGCGGCGTCCCCGGCTACGACGTGAGCGTGTGGTTCGGCGTGCTGACCATCGCCGGCACACCGCGCGAGGTCGTGCAGCGGCTGAACGCCGAGATGGTCAAGGTGCTGACGTCGGCCGAGGTCAAGGAGCGCTTCGGCAAGCTCGGCGTCGACGTGGTCGCCGGCACGCCCGAGCAGTTCTCGCAGTTCCTGAAAAGCGAAGTCGCGCGCTGGGCGAAGGTGGTCCAGGACGCGAGCATCAAGGCCGACTGATGGCGCGCAAGAAGCTCAAGTCGGATCTTGCCTGGTCGACCGTCGACCGCATCGTCGTGCGCGGCAAGGATCTGCCGGGCGAAATCCTCGGCCATCTCAATCTCGGCGACATGGCGTTCCTCGAGCTGACGGGGCGCACGCCCAACGCCCAGGAATCGAAGATTTTCAACGCCATGGTCGTCACGCTCGTCGAGCACGGCGTCACGCCCAGCGCCATCGTCGCCCGCCTCACCTATCTCGGCGCGCCCGAAGCACTGCAGGCAGCGGTTGCCGGCGGGTTGCTCGGACTCGGCAGCGTGTTCGTGGGCTCGACGGAAGGCGTCGCGCGGCTGCTGACCGAATCCGCCGGGAAGGACGCAAAGCAGATCGTCGCCGAACACAAGCGCATCCCGGGACTCGGTCATCCCCTGCATAAGCCGGTCGATCCGCGCACCGTCAGGCTCTTCGAGATCGCGCGCGAGACGGGGCATTACGGCAAGTACTGCCGGTTGATGGAAGAGATCGCCAACGAGAAGAAACTCACGCTCAATGCCACCGGTGCCATCGGCGCGCTCGCCTGCGAGCTCGGTCTCGACTGGAAGATCGTGCGCGGCCTCGGCGTGATGGCGCGGGCGGTCGGCCTGGTTGGCCACATCCTCGAGGAGACGCGCGATCCGATGGCGACGGAAATCTGGGAGCGCGTGGACGAGGAAGCGTCCGAGCATCTGAAGCCCAAGAAATGAACTTCGGACGGGAGAACCATCCCGAGCTGCGCGACGCGGTGCGCGCGCTCTGCGCGCAGTACGACTCGGCGTATTGGCAAGGGATCGACGAGAAGCGCGCCTATCCGGAAGCGTTTGTGGACGCGCTGACCAAGGCGGGCTGGATGTCGGCGCTGATCCCGGAAGAGTACGGCGGCTCGGGGCTTTCGCTCACCGAGGCGACGGTGATCATGGAGGAAGTGACGCGTTCGGGCGGCAACGCCGGCTGCTGCCACGGCCAGATGTACAACATGAACACGCTGCTGCGCCACGGCTCCGAAGCGCAAAAGAAGAAATACTTGCCGAAGATCGCCGCCGGCGAGCTGCGCCTGCAGGCGATGGGCGTCACCGAGCCAGGAGCGGGGACGGATACGACCAAGATCAAAACCGTGGCGGTGCGCAAAGGCGACCGCTACGTAGTCCATGGGCAGAAGGTGTGGACCTCGCGCCTGCAGCACTCGGACCTGATGATCCTCTTGGCCCGCACTACTCCACTCGCCGACGTGAAACGCAAGAGCGAGGGCATGTCGATCTTCTTGGTGGAAGCGAAGAGCAAGGGCCTCGACGTGCGCCCGATCCGCAACATGGTGAACCACGAGACCAACCAGGTGTTCATCGACAACCTGGAGATCCCGGCGGAAAACCTGATCGGCGAGGAAGGCAAGGGCTTCCGCTACATCCTCGACGGGCTGAATGCCGAGCGCATCCTGATCGCCGCCGAGTGCATCGGCGACGGCTACTGGTTCACGGAAAAAGCCACGAAGTACGCAACCGAGCGCGTGGTGTTCGACCGCCCGATCGGCCAGAACCAGGGCATCCAGTTTCCGATCGCCGAGTGCTACATGGAGATCGAGGCGGCGAACCTGATGCGCTACAAGGCGGCGAATCTGTTCGACGCTCATAAGCCCTGCGGCGCCGAGGCGAACATGGCCAAGCATCTCGCCGCCAAGGCATCATGGGAAGCGGCCAACGTCTGCCTGCAGACGCATGGCGGCTTCGGCTTCGCCGCCGAGTACGACGTCGAGCGCAAGTTCCGCGAGAACCGGCTCTACCTCGTCGCGCCGATCTCGACCAATCTCATCCTGTCCTATCTGGCTGAGCACGTGCTGGGCTTGCCGCGCTCGTTCTGACATGCTCGGGCCGCACGCCGAGCCCGATGAGGCGCGCGGGAATTCGCGCGAGCGGCGGGAACGCGGTCAGTAGCCGCACGAAGAGCGGCGGCGTGAAGTTCTCCTCGGCCGAGAGCGCGCGCGCGATGAGCTGCTTTTGGATCGTGAGCTGCAGCCGCTGCGTTACGCGCGTCGGCCAGTCGCGGCGCTGCTGCACTGCCTTTAGATCCATTACCGAGAGCGTCCCCTCGCGCAGCGGCCCGGCGAGGATGTTCGCCGCGGCCACCGCATCCTGGATCGCGAGGTTGATGCCGACGCCGCCGACGGGCGACATCGCATGCGCGGCGTCGCCGATGCAGAGCAGGCCTGGTCGATACCACTGGCGCAGACGGTCGACACGCACGGTGAGGAGCTTGATCGGCTCCCAATCGGCGAGCTCGCCGACACGGTCAGCGAGCCACGGTAAGAGCTTCACGATGCTTTCGCGGAACCACGGTAGGCCGCGTCGGCGCACCTCGTCCGCCGCGCCCTTGCCGATGACGTAGCCGCATTGCCAGTAGTCGCCGCGATTGAGCAGGATGAAAATCCGCCCGGCACCGAAAATGCCCATGGTTTGCTCGGGATCGGTCGGGCGGCGCGAGAGGCGGAACCAGAGCACGTCCATCGGCACGCCGAATTCCTCGGCCGGCAAACGCGCCGCGCTGCGTACGGTGGAATGGCGGCCGTCGGCGCCGATGACAACGTCTGCGAGCAGCTCTTCGTCCCGCAGGCGCACGCCCGCGACGCGGTCGTCGCGCTCGACGAGGCCGGTCACCTCGGCGTTCATGCGCAGCCGGAAGCCCGGAAAACGCTTCGCCTCGCGGGCGAGGAAATCGAGGAAATCCCATTGCGGCATCATCGCGATGAAGCGCGAGCGCACCGGCAGCCGGGAAAGATCGGCGATGGTGACTTCGCGATCGGCGATGCGCGCCGAGAACCGCGGGATCTTCTGGTGCGGCAGGCGCAGGAGCCCCTCGAGCAGGCCGAGTTCGTGCATCACTTCGAGCGTCGACGGATGGATCGTATCGCCGCGGAAGTCGCGCAGGAAGTCGCCGTGCTTCTCGAGCACGGTCACTTCCACGCCGGCCCGGGCGAGCAGCAGCCCGAGCATCACGCCGGCGGGGCCGCCGCCGGCGATCGCTACGCGCGCGACAGCGCTGCCTTCACGCGCTCGGGGTTCAGCGGCGCTCTGCGCAGCCGCACGCCGGTCGCGTCGAAGAAGGCGTTGGCGACCGCGGCCGGAATCACGCGGATGGTCGGCTCGCCGGCCCCAGTGGGCGCGATCTCGGGATGGTTGATCAGCGCCACCTCGATCGACTCCGGCGCATCGCTCATCTCGAGGATCGGGTAGCTCGCCCAGTCGACGCTCGTCACCGAGTCGCGGTCGAAGCGCACCTCCTCGAACAACGTGCGCGACAGTCCCTGCACCACGTTGCCCTCGATGGTCGTGCGCAGAAGCTCGGGATTGATGATCAGGCCGCAATCGTGCGCCACCCAGAACTTGCGCGCCCAGATGCGGCCGCTCGCGCGGTCGACCTCGACCTGCGCGACCGCGGCGACCGCAGTGCCGTTGCGCTCGGCGAACGCGATGCCCCTGCCTTTGCCGAGCGAGGCCCAGCCGGACTTTTCGGCGACCGCCTTCACCACGGCAGCGTGGCGCGGCTGCGTCAGGTACTTCACGCGGAATGCGACCGGGTCTTCGCCCGCGGCCCGCGCCAGCTCGTCGATGAACTGCTCGGAGCCGAAATGGATCTCTGGACCGACCGGATCGCGCAGGTGCGAGGTGCGCAACGGCGAGCAGTGCTCGACGAGCTGCGCGATGGTTTCCCATGCCAGCAGCTTGTTGTCGAAGCCGTAGGACTCGGCCGGTGTGCCGAAGATCTGGTTCGGCTTCGGCGGCAGGCCCATCGACTGCCCGATCAGGCTGTCGGCCGGATGCGATTCGTTCGTCGCAATGTGCTGGCGCGAGAAGCCTTTCGCGGTGAACTCGTAAGCGACGACCTTGCCGGAAGCATTGATCGCGGCGCGGGCGCGATGCACGCAGGCCGGGCCCTTCGGATCCCAGGTCGTGCCATCGCTACGCATGCCTTGTACGCGCACCGGTTTGCCGGTGACGCGCGAGAGGTACGCGGCATCGAGCGCCGCGTCGCCCGCATCGTTGCGGCCGTAGGAGCCGGGGCCGCTGACCCAGATCGCGCGCACGTTTTGCGGCGGCAGCTCGAGCAACCGTGCGACGCCGTCGCGCACGAAGTGCGGCTTCTGCGAGCCGGTCCAGACCGTGCAGCTGCCATCCTTCACCTGCGCCACCGCGCAGGCGGGGCCCATGCTGGCGTGCGAGTTGAACGGCCATTCGTATTGAGCCTCGATCACCTTGACCCCGGGCGCGGCGAATGCCGCGGCGACATCGCCCTTCTTCACCGGCTCTTCGCGCTTCACGACTTTCGCGCCTCGGATATGGTCGTAGAGCTGCTCCATCGCGGGAAACGGCTGATCCAGCGTTTTCCAGTCGACCTTGAGCATGCGCGCCGCCCGCACCGCGTCCCATTCCTTCGGCGCCACAACCGCAACGAAATTCTTCTCGCGCACCACGCGCGCCCCACGCACGCCCTTGATCGAGCTCTCGTCGATGCCGCGTACCTCGCAGGCCGCGCGCGGCGGACGAATCACGCGCGCGTGCAGCATGCCGGGCACCCGTACATCGGTGACGAAGCCGTCGGTGCCGTACACCTTCCACGCCACGTCGCGGCGCGGGAGCGGCTTGCCTACGACCTTGTACTCGGCGGGCGTCTTGGGCTTCGCCTGCACCTTGATGTCCATGGCGTTGCCCGTCTTCTGGTTCCACTCGACCGGCTGGTGGAAATGTTTGCCGCCGATGAGTTCCGCGTAGGTGGTCTTGCGCTCGCCGGCCGAGATCACGCCGTCCTCGACGCGCAATTGCCCAGCGGGCACGCTCAGCTGGCGCGAAGCGGATTCGACGAGCAGGCGCCGCGCCTCGGCAGCAGCGCTGCGCAAGAGCCGCGCGCCGTTCTGCACGCCGGTGCTGCCGGACGCCCCGCCCTGGTTGCACGAGGTGCCGGTGTCGCCCATGACCACGTCGACCTTGTCGAAGCCGACATCGAGCTCGTCGGCCACCACCTGGGCGATCGCCACGTCGAGCCCCTGGCCCATGTCCATCTTGCCGAAGAAAGCCTGCACGCGGCCGTTCGGCAGCACCGCGATCCAGGAATCGAGCTCGCCGGGCACGAGCGGCGGCTTGCCCGACTGCGCCAGCGCTTCCACTGCGGGCGCCGAAATGGAGACGACCAGCGCGCCGGAGGTCTTTAGGAATTCACGACGGTCCATGGCTCGCTCCTCTAGACCATTTCGGTTTGCGCGCGCTTGATGGCGCGCATGATGGCGACGTGCGTGCCGCAGCGGCATTTGAGCCCGGCGAGGCCTTCGCGCAGCTCGGCGTCGCTCGCCTTGGGATTCTTCTTCAATAGCGCCGCGGCGGTCATGACCCAGCCGTTGATGCAATAGCCGCATTGCGGCACGCCTTCGCTCACGTAGGCCACCTGTAGCGGATGCGGCTTCTCGGGCGTGCCGAGACCCGCGAGGGTCGTCACCCTCTTGTTCGCGGCGGCAGAGACCGGCAGCACGCAGGAACGCACCGGTTCGCCCTCGAGGTGCACGGTGCAAGCGCCGCATTGCGCAAGGCCGCAACCGAAGTGCGGGTTATTCAGGCCGAGATCGTCGCGCAGCGCATAGAGCAGTGGCATCTCGGGCTGCGCGTCCACCGAAACGCGCTTGCCGTCCACGGTGAACCGGTACGTGGCCATCCTTCTCCTCCTCAGGAAATTTGCAGCACGATCTTACCTCTGCCGTGCGGCGCTTCGGCGGCTGCATAGGCCTCCTGCGCGTCTTCGAGCGCGAACCGCCGCATCGCCTGCGGGCGCAGCCGGCCGCTCGCCGCCCATTCGAAGATGCGTGCCAGGCGCTCCCGGGTTGCCTGAATCATCGGTTTTTCCACGCGCACATCGGGTCTGGGCGCGTGTGGGGGGACGGGCGTGGCAGCGAGAGCGACCAGCACGCCGCCGGGCTTGAGCGCCTGCAGCGAGCGCACATGCGCCTCCCCGCCCAGCGTGTCCAGCACTGCGTCGAACGGGCCAGCATCGGCAAAATTTTCAACGCGGTAGTCGATGACGAGCCCGGCCCCCAGTTGCCGGCAATAGTCCGCCTGCGTCGAAGTCGTGACCACGGTAGCGCCCAGCTCGCGGGCGATCTGGATCGCCAAGCTGCCGACGCCGCCGGCCCCGCCATGGATCAGGACGCGCATGCCAGGCCGCACCTGCGCGACTTCCGCGATCGGTATCCAGGCCGAAAGGCCGGATATGCATAGGCTCGCGGCGGCTACCGCGTCCAGACCAGGGGGCACGGGCGCGGTTGCGGCTTGGGGCAGCACGGCATATTCGGCATGCGTGCCGTCGGTGCGCGGATCGGCAACGCCGGCGATGAGCGCACCGTTCGCATCGCCCGCGCAATCGCGCCCCAGGGTTCGCGGGAAAGACAGCGGAAAGATGCTCGCCAGCATGCCGCGGCGCATCTTCCAGTCGATGGGATTGACGCTCGCGGCCTTGACCTTCAGGAGCATCTGTCCCGCCGCGGGCGACGGCGTGGGTACCTCATCGAGGCGCATCACCTCCGGTCCGCCGTAGCCGTGAATGCGCAGCGCGCGCATGGCTCAGCGCACGATCTTGATGCCCGCCTCCTGCAGGATGGCGCGCATCTGCGCGGTGAACTCGTCGTAGAACTTTGCGAGCTCCGTGCCGTTCTGGTAACCGTCCTCGAACTGGTTGTCCTCGAGGAATTTGCGCCACGACGCGCTTCGCGTGAGCTTACGGAAGATGTCTTCCCAGTACGCGACGTTTTCCTGCGGGATCCCGGGCGGCGCGACCACGCCGCGCACCTGCGGCACCGAGGGCACGTCGAAACCCGCCTCCTTCAGCGTCGGCACCTCGGGAAATGCCGGCAGCCGCTTGTCGCTCACCTGCGCAAGCACCCGCATGTTGCCCGCGCGGATGTGCTCGCCCGCTTCCGCCGGCTCGATCACCATCATGTTGACGTGGCCGCCGAGGAGCGCGGCGATGCGCTCGCCGCCACCCGGGAAGGAGATGAAGGCCCAGCGCGCGCCGCTCGTCTTCTGCAGGAGCTGGCGCACGACGTTGTCGCGGCTCGTCACGGAGCCGCCCGACTGCTTGAGCTGGCCCGGGTTCTTCTTCGCCGCGGCGACGAAGTCGCCGAGCGTGCGGTATGGCGCGTCGGCCTTCACGGCGATCAGCGCCGGCTCGAGCACGAGCCGCGCGACCGGCGTCAGATCGCGCAGCGTCACCTTGGCTTCCGCGGTGGTGATCGGACTGGTGAGCCAGACGCCGGTGAAAAAGCCAATCGTATGCGGATCGCCCTTCTTCTCGAAAAGGTAGGCGGCTGCCACGGTGGAACCGCCGCCGGTCTTGTTCACGACCTGCATGCGTACCGGCAGCAGCTTCTCCTTTTCGATCATCAACACGGCCGCGCGCGCCAGCAAATCGCTGCCGCCGCCGGGACCGGTGTGCACCACCACTTCAATGGGGCGCGTCGGCGTAAAGGCCTGCGCCTGCGTCGCGACGAGCGCGGCGACGAGTATCGAGAAAATTTTCATGAGTCCTTCTGCTCCAGTGCGCGCAGACGCCACGAGTTGAACCGGGAGAAAAGCGGAATCAGCAAAATCACGACCGCAAACGATAGCATCACCGCCGAGATCGGCCGCGAAACAAGGATCGAGAGGCTGCCCTCCGACATCATCAGCGACTGGCGCAACGCGCGCTCCATCGCGCCGCCGAGCACCAGGCCGAGGATCAGCGGCGCGCTCGGATAGTCGAGCTTGCGCATGAGATATCCGAGCAGCCCGAAGGCGGCGAGCAGCATCAGGTCGAACAGGCTGCCCGAGGCGCCGTAAATGCCGACGATCGAGACGCCGAGAATCAGCGGATAGAGCACGTAGACCGGCGTACGCAGCACCTGCGCGAACACCGGCACCAGCGGCAGATTCAGGACGAGCAGCATGACGTTGCCGATGTACATGCTCGCCACCAGGCCCCAGAAGAGGTTCGGGTTCTCCGCGATGAAGAGCGGCCCGGGCTTGAAGCCCCATAGCACCAGCGCCGCAAGCAGGATCGCGGTGGTACCCGAGCCCGGGATGCCGAGCGTGAGGAGCGGCACCAAGGCCCCGCCCGTCTCGGAGTTGTTCGCGCCTTCGGGCGCCGCGACGCCCTCGATCACCCCGGTGCCGAACTCCTCGCGGCGGCGCGAAAAGGCTTTCTCGACGCCGTAGGAGATGAAGGAGGCGATAGTCGAACCAGCACCCGGCAGCACGCCGACGAGGAAGCCGATGACCGAGCCCTGGGCGAAGGCGAAGCGGCAGTCCCGCAGGTCCTGCATCGTCGGCAGCAGGTTCCGAAGGCCTTTCGGCACCGGCAGCACCTGCGGCTCCTCGCGCGCCTCCATATTGGCGAGCACCTCACCGATGGCAAAGATGCCGATCGCGACGACCACGAAGTCGATGCCCGACAGGAGCTCCATGCGGCCGAACGTGAAGCGCGAAGTGCTGGTGAATAGATCGGTGCCAATGCCGGCGATCCACAAGCCAACGAGAGTGGCGAGCAGCGCCTTGGCCATCGAGCGCCCGGCAAGCAGCACCACCATCGAGAGGCCAAACGCCATCAGCGCGAAGTATTCGGGCGCACTGAAGGCGAGCGCGAAGCGCGCGAGCGGCGGCGCCACCAGCATGAGGCCGAGAACGCCGACGGTGCCGGCGATGAAGGAAGCGATCGCCGCGATGCCGAGCGCGGCGCCGGCGCGGCCTTTGCGCGCCATCGCGTAGCCGTCGAGGCAGGTGACCACCGAGGCCGATTCGCCCGGCACGTTGAGCAGGATCGAAGTCGTCGAGCCGCCGTACTTCGCGCCGTAGTAGATGCCGGCGAGCATGATCATCGCGCCGGCGGGATTCATCAGCGCGGTGAGCGGCAGCAGCATGGCGATGGTCGCGGGCGGACCGAGGCCCGGCATGATGCCCACCACCGTACCGAGCAGCACGCCGACGAAGCACCACAGCAGGTTCGCCGGCTGCAGCGCCACCGCGAAGCCCTGGATCAGGCCGGCGGCGATGTCCATTACGGCAGCGCGACACCGAGTGCGAGCGGAAACACCGCGTAAAAGCCGGCGACGACGCCCAGCGCGACGAGCGCGGCGACGACCGGCGGACGCCGGTACATCACCGCGACGATGAAGAAGGTCAGCGCTGCAAAGCTGAGGGCGAAGCCAACCCACTTGAGCACCGCGACCGACACCGCGAGCGCCGCCCAGGTCGCGAGCGCGCGTCCGGCGCCGCGCCAGTCGCTGGGACTGTCCTTGCCGAAAAACACGAGGAAGGCCGAGCACGCGAGGATGCCCAGGCCGTACCACAGCGGGAAGAAGCCGGGTCCCGGTCCATCCTCGGTGAGGTAATCCCAGCCGCGCGCTTGGATGACGATGTACCCGCCGAGCGCGGCGAGCGCAAGCCCGGACCAGAAGTCCGGGGAGCGGCGGCGCATCTACTTCTTCTTTTTCTTCGCGGTTCTCTTGGTGGGCTTGCGCGCCGGCGACTTCTTGGCGGAAACCTTAGGCTTTTTGTAGCGGCCCTTCGGCACGAGCTCGCACACGGTGCCGCCCGGCGCCCGGAACTTGACCGGAACGACGCCGGGGTCGCTGATGATCTCGCAGCCGTAGGACTGCACCTGCCGGGTCGCCGCGTCGATGCTGTCGACCTCGACGGCGAAGTGATGGATGCACGGCCCCTCGCCTGCCGCCCTCGACTCGGCCGACTCGGTGCCGGCGTCGTACTTGATCAGCGCGACGTCCAGCACACCGTCGCTCAAGTGGCGCGACGTGTGGTCGCGCACCTTCTCGGTGTTCATCTCCACGAAGCCGAAGACCTTCTGGTAGAACTCGGTGGTGCGCTCCAGGTCCTCGACCTTCAGCGCGAGATGCACGATGCGGCTCATCGCTCCTCCTTTAACAGGCTTCTCAATTTTCGGATGTTGCCCAGCTTTTCCAGGCTCCATATCGCGTCGCACAGCCGGCGCGCGCGCGCTCTGCCAAAGACCGGCGCAATGAGATCGTAAGCCTTCGCATTGACTTCGGCACGCGTCATGGGATTCTCCGCCGTGCCTCGCACCGCTTTCATGTGATGGCGCAGCGTCGTTCCGTCGCGCAGAACGACCTCGACGATCCCTTGCCGGCTCGGCATTGCGGCGGTGAGAGCGTCGTCGCCATGCAGGTCTACCCTCTTTCGGAGTTTTAGAACGCGCGGATCGCGCATGCGCTTCTCGTCGTGCGCGGCCTTGAAGCTCATCGTGGCGTCCAGCACCATCACCGCGCACAAGTGCTGCATGCAGATGTCGGGCATGGCGCGGTTGTCGGTGGTGTTGGCGCCCTGGTGGGCCACGCGCACCGTGAGCCGCTCCACCTCATCGGCGCTGAACTTGTGCTCCTGGATGAGGAGCAGGAGCGCGTCCAGCGGCGCCTGGATCGGCGAGCCGACCGACCAGCGCTTGATGTTGGTGTTCAGCACCTCGTAGGTCTCGCCCAGCCCCGCGACCAGCTTCTCGGGATCGGGCTTGCGCCCATAGGCGACGAAGAAGCTGCGCTCGCCCGAAAGCGCATCCTCCACGCCGGTGAAGCCGTGCGCGACCATCGCCGCAGCGGCGACGCCGTTGCGCGCCGGCATGCCGCCGAAGTCGAAAGCCTTCTCGATGTGCTCCTCGTCGCGCATCCAGCACGAGATGCCGGAGGCCTGCTGCGCCGTGAATGACAGGCAATGACGCACTTGGCGCTGGTTCAGGCGGGCGAGCGCCGCGGCCGCCGTAGCAGCGCCGAACATCGGCCCGAAGCTGTGCGTCGAATGCCCGTCCTCGCGAAATTGATAGGCGTCGAGCGACATGGTCAAGCGGCAGCCGACGTCGTAGCCGAGCGCGACCGCGCGCAGCAGCGCTTCACCGCTCGCCTCCTCGCGCTCCGCCATCGCCAGCGCTGCGGGCACGATGCCGCAGCCCGGATGCGTCAGCGAAGGCGCGTGCGAGTCGTCGGTTTCGTCCGCGTGCGCCAACATTCCATTGGCCAGCGCCGCGTTCTCTGCTGTGGTCAGGATGCCGCTCGCGACAACGCACGCCTCCTTGATGCCGCCCCGCGTACGCGCGTAGGAGATCGCCTTCTTGCCGGGCGGCAAGCGCGCGCCCGAGACCATCGCGGCAATGGTGTCGAGCACGTGGTGCTTGGTTTTCTCCGCCACCGCCAGTGGCAGGCGCTTCTTCGGCGCCTGGGCGATATAGGCGCTCAGGCGCTGCATGACTGCAGACACCGTCACGGCATGTATCCGCCGCCGTTGACGTGGATCGCCTGGCCGGTGATGTAGCGCGCGTCGGGGCCGCAGAGCATCCGCACCATCGCCGCGACTTCCTCCGGCTCGCCGCGCCGGCCGATCGGCGGCGGCGCAGCCCGATGCGCGGGCCGTTCGGGCACGCCGGGCAGACCGCGCTGGCTCTCGATCGTGCCCGGCACGACGCAGTTGACGGTGATGTGGTGCGGCGCGAGGTCGAGCGCGAGCGCCTTGGTCATGCCGGCGAGGCCGGACTTCGCCGCGATCACGTGCGCGCGAGCGGTGGCGCCGCGGTGGCCCGTCAGTCCCCCGATGTTGACGATCGCGCCGTTCCCGGACTTAATTAAGTGCGGCAGGCACGCCTGAGTGCAGACGAACGCGGCATCGAGAATGCTCGCGATCACGCGCCGCCAGTCCTCCAAGGTGATCTGCTCAAAAGGCGCCTCCATGCGCACGGCGGCGTTGTTCACCAGTGCATCGATGCGCCCGAAGCGAGCCACCGCGTCTTCGACCATCGCCGCGACGGCGCGCGGATCGGTCGCGTCGGCGATGTGCAGCGCCGCGCTTCCACCGGCCTGCTCGATCATCGCCACGGTCTGCTCCGCCTGCGCGCGCGAGGTTCTCGCGTTCACCATGACCGCGGCGCCCCCCGCGGCGAGAGAACGAGCGATCGCGCGACCGATGTTGCGGGCGCCGCCTGTAACGAGCGCCACTTTCCCGGCGAGGTCGGACCCGGGCGTCATTCCTATGCTGTTCGGCAATTTCCTCTCCTCAATGACCGAGCCCCGGCAGCCAGGTCGCAATCGACGGGAAGACAATAATGAGCGCGATCAGGAGCAGCACGCAGGCAA
>DASXRW010000048.1:0-2468 GCA_036506355.1 Burkholderiales bacterium | reverse complement strand
GATCTCGCCGTACATCTCGCTTAGCCGCTTGCCGCTCAGCGACTCGCCCTTGTCCACCCGCGCGTGGATGTCGCGCTCGAACTCGGCGAACATCGCCTGGCGGAAGAAGGTGCCGCGCAGGTTCTCGAGCGCCGAGCCGAGGTAGAGCAGGCGCTCGTCGTCGCTCTTCGCGTTTTTCAATACCTGCTCGAGCAGCAGTGCTTCATTGAAGGTCGACGCGATCTCCGCGACGAAGGTGGCGTAGTCGGAATTGATGAAGGGCTGCGCCGCATTCGAAAAGTACGAGTGCATCGCGTGGCCCCACTCGTGGGCCAGCGTCGACACCGACTCGTAGTTGTCGTTGTAGTTCATCAGCACGTAGGGATGCACGTCGTAGGCCGAGCCCGCCATGTGCGCGCCCGACTGCTTGCGCGGCCGCGGGTACGCATCCATCCACCGGTTCTCGAAGCCCTTCGCCATCGCGCCGACGTAGCGCTCGCCGAGCGGCTTCACCGACTCGAGCACCATTTTCTTCGCCTGGTCGAGCGGGTACTTGAGCGAGCTCGCCACCAGCGGCGGGTAGATGTCGTAATAGCGCATCTCGCCTTCCTTCAGCCCCAGCATCCGGGCCCGCAGCCGGAAGTAGCGATGCAGCGTCGGCAGCCCCTTGTTGGTCTCGACGATGAGCGTCTCGTAGACCGCCGGCGGCAGCCGCTCACGATCGAGCGAGCGGCTGAGCGTATTGGGGTACTTGCGCACGCGCGTGTAGACCGTGTCCTTCTTCAGGCTTTCGTGCAGCGTCACGCCGAAGGTGCGCTCGAACTCCTTCCACTTCCCCCAGAACGCATCGAACACTTGCTTCCGGTCGTCGCGGTTTTGCGCCTCGCGGTGCTCGGTGTAGGCGGACTGATCGAGCTTGACCTCCTTGCCGTCGGACAGCTTGACGGTGGGCCAGGGCAGCTCCGCGTTGGAGAGGATGCGATAGGTCGAGCCGGTGGCGCCCTCGGAGAGCTCGAAGCTCGCGACGATGCCTTCGCCTTTCGCATCCAGCGTGTGCGCCTTCCTGCGCACGATGTCATCGACGTAGTGGCGGTACACGCCGAGCGATTTGTCCTCCTTCAGCAGAGCCTCGAGGCGCGCCTTGCCCAGGCGCAGGATCTCCGGCTTGACAAAGGAGAGCGCCGCTTCGCGCTGCGCGCCGAGCGCGCGCCCCCTGTCGGCGAGCTCCAGGCTTTCATGCGAGCCCGTGTCTTCCGCGAGGAGCTGGGAGGCGTAGGTCTCGAGCCGCGCGTAGCGCTTGGTGAAGTCGACGTAGGCGTCGAGGCAGCTCTTCAGCCGGCGCACCGATTCGCCGAGCCTGCCGCGGCATCCGGCAAATGCCTTGAGCTGCGATTCCAGCTTGGCGCCATCTTCCTGCCACGCCTTGACCGAGGGATACATGTCGGCGAGGTTCCAGCGGTCTTCGGGACGCTCGGCGGCGCCGGGCGCCGTGCCGGCGGCGAGCAAGGCGAGCAGCAGAATGGTTTTGCGCATCGATCCCCGAGTTGATTTCGTGGCACCCCGGACACGAATCGAACGTGCGACCTGCCCCTTAGGAGGGGGCTGCTCTATCCACTGAGCTACCGGGGCGCGGCAGCCCGGATTCTACGTTCTAACGCTCGGGATTGACGATGACGGTGACGCCATCGCTGCGGGGATTGGTGCCGCGGCTGCGCAGATCCGTGTACCGCACGCCGACGCGGCGGCCGTCGAGACTGCGCAGTATGACGCCGGGAGGCAGCGGCTCCTCGTAGCCGACGATCGCGCCTTGTCATCCCGGCGCGGCGTGAAATAGGTGCTCGACCGTGCTGCAGGCTCCCGCCAGAAAGGCGAGGGCAAGGATTGCGGTTATTGGTTTCATGTTGGGCGCGAAGCTACGCTTGCTTTGCGCGCGCGCCAAAGGTAATAGTGCTCGCCGCGCAGACAACTCCGATGCCGCCAATCCTGACCCGATCGATAGTGCTCGCGCTGCTCATCGCGCCCGCGCAGGCGCAGTCGCAGGCCTGGGCCTGGGATGACGGCACGGTCCCGTACGTCCAGACGCCGGCGGAGATCGTCGAGCGCATGATGCGCATGGCCGAAGTGCGCACCGGCGACTTCGTGATCGATCTGGGCTCGGGCGACGGCCGCATCGTGATCGAGGCGGCGAAGCGCGGCGCGCGCGGGCTGGGCGTGGATCTCGACCCGAGTCTCGTCAAGCTCGCGACGCAGAACGCGCGCCAGGCCGGCGTGGCCGAGCGGGCGCGCTTCGAGACGCGCGATATCTTCGACACCGATCTCTCGGCGGCGAGCGTCGTCACGATGTACCTGCTGTCGGACTTCAACAAGAAGCTGCTGCCGCGGCTCGCCGCGCTCAAGCCGGGCACGCGCATCGTCTCGCACGACGGCAGCATCGGCGACTGGCCGGCCGACGAGACGCTCGAGATGCGCACGCCCGAGAAGCCGGTCGG
>DASXRW010000047.1:0-3933 GCA_036506355.1 Burkholderiales bacterium | reverse complement strand
GACCGCATCTCGAACTACACGCCCGATCCCTCGATCACGCAGGCGATCGACGTCAATCGCCGGCTCGACGCAGCGGATACCGAGTGGTTGCAGCGCCAGTGGCTGATGGCGATGAAGCAGGCGCCGGCGCCCGCGCCCGCTGTCGATGCACCCAACATCTATTACCCGGCAGTCGCGTTCTTCCCAGCACGCCGGCCGCCGCTCATTCGTCCGACCTTTTTCCTGCCACCGCCGAAGCCGCGGCCGGTGCGCCCCGCCAGCCTCAATCGACTTTGACGCCGCCCGCCTGAACGACGCGCGACCAGAGCGCGTACTCGTTCTTGATGAGCGCGGTGAGTTCCTCCGGTCTGCCGCCAACCGCGATGCAGCCCTGCGCCAGCAGGTTCTCCCGCATTTCCGGTGCCAACAGCACGGTGGCCACATCCCGCTGGATGCGCTCGACGAGCGGCGGCGCCATGCCGCCGGGTCCGAGCAGCGCGTACCAGAAATCGATCTCATAGCCGGCTAGTCCGGCTTCCGCCGTGGTCGGCACCTCGGGCAGCGCCGGATAGCGGCTCGCGCTCGCGACCGCCAATGGGCGCAGGCGTCCGCTCTTGAAGTGCTGGAAGCCCGAGAGCACTGCGACGTAGGTGAGCTGGATGTCGCCGCCGAGGATTGCCGTCATCGCCGGCGCGATGCCCTTGTAGGGCACGTGCACCATCTGGATCCCGGTGAGCTGCTGCATCAGCTCGCCGGCGAGGTGCACCGGCGTGCCGATGCCCGACGAGCCGTACCTGATCGCGCCGGGATTGGCTTTCGCGTAGGCGATGAGATCGGCGAGGGTCTTCGCCGGCAGCGCCGGGTTCGCGGTGATCACCATCGGCGCCGAGCCGACCAGCGTGATGGCGCTGAAATCCTGGTGGATGTCGAACGGCAGCCTGGAGAGCGCCGCGTTGCTCGCGTGCGACGAGAACGCCATCAGCAGCGTGTAGCCGTCGGGCGCGCTCTTCGCGACGGACTCCGCGCCGATGTTGCCCGAGGCGCCGAGCTTGTTCTCCACCACCACCGGCTGCCCCCAGCGCTCGCCGAGCTTCTGCGACACCAGGCGCGCGATGATGTCCGTGCCGCCGCCGGGCGGGAAGCCGACCACCATGCGCACCGGGCGCGCCGGGTATTGCGCCCATGCCATTTCCACCATCACAACCAGAAGCACGCAAAGCCAGCGCATTGTCGTATCGTATCCGGACACCACAGGAGGAGGCGAGCCATGGCTCATACCGGCGGCTGCCTTTGCGGCGCCATCCGCTACAGCATCAGCGCACCGATCAACGAGCTGCGCGCCTGCCATTGCATCCACTGCCAGCAGGCCTCGGGATCGCACGGCACGGTGGCGGCGTTCGTGCCGCGCGACGGCTTCAAGCTCACCAAGGGCACGCCCAAGCGCTTTATCAGCAAGGCCGACAGCGGGCGCAATCTCATTCGTTACTTTTGCGGTGACTGCGGCTCGCCGATCTACAGCCATCGCGAGACCACGCCCGAGACGCTCGGTGTGCGAGCGGGCACGCTCGACGACTCGTCCGGGTTGAAGATCAGCACGCACATCTGGACAAAGATGGCACGCCCATGGTCCCAGATCGATCCCGCCGCCAAACAATTTCCAGGACAACCCTAATGGCCGAGCCGCAGATGGTCGATCCGCATGACGTGGTGATGACCGGCGAGAATTCCTTCATCCGCCTGTCGAACGACGGCGGAAGCACGATGACCGACCGCGTGAGCCACTGGCGCGTGCTGTGGTGTCCGAACGGACAGGGGCATGCGCTCTTCATCGAGAGCCCGCTGACCGGCGACGCTCCGGTCATCTACGCCGACAATGCCGGCATCGTGCGCTACCTGCAGCGCACCATCGAGGTCCTGCTGCACAAGCCCTTCGCCGACGAGTCGCTGCCGATCATCGACGCCGAGTTCACCCGCACCGGCAATTCGCTCGCCACGGTCGAAGAGCGCATCACCACCGATGACGACGCGATCGTCCTTTCGTGGTGGGACCTGATGAAGCCCTTCATCCTCACCATGCCGCCGGGCGCGATGCAGCGTCCGCTCGGCGTCTACAGCACCTTCATTCCCGCCCGCGGCGCGCAGCTCTGCGTCAACGGCGAGGCCTCGCGCGCCAGGGTGTTCCCGCAGGAGCGCTTCGGCAAGCCCTCGTCGAGCTGCTGCCTCGCGTGGTCGGAGAGCTGGACGAAGCCTAGAGGCTGAGTTCAGGCACGCGGCATGCTGTAGCGGTGCGGACACCATCGTCCGCGACTGGAGATGCCTATGAACAAGGATCAGGCGAAGGGCCATATGAAGGACTTGGTCGGCAAGGCGCGCGAGAAGCTCGCGGGGCTTATCGGCAACCGCAAGGAGCAGGCCAAAGGCATGGCGAACCAGGCCGAAGGCAAGCTGCAGAAGGGCTACGGCGACGCCAAGAGCATCGCGAACCGCAACAAGGACCGCTGAGCGCGCTTCACCCGAGGGCGCGTCCATGCAAGGATGCGCCCTCGTTCATCCGGGAGGAAACCATGGCCAAAGCCTATTGGATCGTCACCTACCGCAAGATCAACGACGCCGATAGATGGGGCGCCTACGCCAAGCTCGCCGGCCCGGCGATCCCGAAGCTCGGCGGCCGCTTCGTGGTGCGCGGCATGCCGGCGAAGGTCTACGAGAAGGGCCTCAACGAGCGCGTGGTGATGGTCGAGTTCGATAGCCTCGACAAGGCGCAGGCCGCGCACGACTCGCCGGAATACAAGGAGGCGCTCAAGGTGCTCGGCGACGCGGTCGAGCGCGACTTCCGCATCGTCGAGGGAGTCGCCTAAATCCAATTCGGGGTCAGGGCCGTAATTATTCGCGCAGCGGATATGCGAGCCCGAGCAGAATAATTGCGGCCCTGACCCCGAATTATTTCAGCGCTTGCGGGTTGACGACGTTGATCGGCTTGCCCGCGGCAAAGGCGTTGATCTGCTCGAAGATGTCGGCGAACTGGATCTCGTACTCGTCGCGCGTGACGTAGCCGAGGTGCGGCGTGCACACCACGTTGTCCATGGCGAGCAGCGGATGCTGGCCGCCGAGCACCGGCTCCTCCTCGTAGACGTCGACCGCCGCCTTTCCCGGCCGGCCGGCCCTTAGCGCGGCGAGGAGCGCGCCGGATTCGACGAGCGGCGCGCGGCTGGTGTTGACGAAGATGGCGGTGGGCTTCATGCGCGCGAGATCGGCGGCGGTGACGATGCCGCGGGTGGCATCCACCAACCGCATATGGAGCGTCAGCACGTCGCTGTCGGCAAAAAAATCCTCCTTGCTGCGCGCGACCGCGTACCCATCCGCTTGCGCCTTCTGCCGCGAAGCTTCGCGCGCCCAGACCAGTATTCGCATGCCCATCGCAGCTCCGACCTTCGCCACCTCGCCGCCGATGCGGCCGTAGCCGAAGATGCCGAGCGTTTTGCCGCGCAGCGTCGATCCGACCCCGACCTGCCATTTGCCGGCCTTGAGCGCGGCCACGTTCTGCGGAATCTCGCGCGCCGCGGCGAGGATCAGCGCCCAGGTCATCTCGGAAGTCGCGTACGACGGCGTGCCGGCATGCATGTTGGAGCAGACCATGACGCCGAGCCGCGTGCACGCGTCGACGTCGATGTGCGGATAGACGCTGCGCTGGCTGATGAGCTTCAGCTTCGGCAGCCGCTCGAGCAGCGGCGCGCGGATCTTGGTGCGCTCGCGGATCAGCACCAGCGCTTCGACCTCCTTCAAGCGCGCGGCGAGCGCCTCGGTGTCCTGCACGTGGTCGTTCCACACCTTGACCTCGTGCGCCGCGAGCTTCTTGAAGCACGCGAGCGTGCGCACGGTGTCGTGGTAGTCGTCGAGGATCGCAACGTTCATGCGCCTACTCCGCCTTGATGTTCGCCATCCTGATCACGCGCC
>DASXRW010000046.1:0-7424 GCA_036506355.1 Burkholderiales bacterium | reverse complement strand
GCGCTCGCGCTCGCCGTACCCGGCTCGGCGCCGGCGGCGGTGCTGATGGCGGCGATGATCATCCACGGCGTGCAGCCCGGGCCGATGCTGATGGTGAACCAGCCGCAGTTCGCCTACGACGTGGTGGCGATCACCTTCATCGCCACGCTCTGCATCCTGATCTTCGGCCTGGTGATGGTGCGGCCGCTGATGTGGGTGCTGCGCGTGCCGCGCGCGATCATCATGCCGATCGTGTTCGTGCTGTGCGTGCTCGGCGCCTACGCCATTTCGGCGCGCGTCTTCGACATCTGGGTGATGCTGGTGGTCGGCGTGATCTGCTTCGTGCTGCGCCGCCAGGGCTTCCCGGTGGCGCCCTTCGTGCTCGGCATGGTGCTCGGCGACATCGTCGACAAGAACCTGCGGCGCGGGCTGGTGATCTCCGACGGCGACCTGACGCCGTTTTTCACCCGGCCGATCGCCGGCCTGCTGGCGGCAGTGGTCATCGCCACCGTGCTGGCTCAAGTTCCTGCGGTGCGCCGGCTTTTCGCGAGGCCCGCATGAGGATCGCGCTTTGCAACGAAGTGATCGCGCCGATGTCGTTCCCCAAGCAATGCGAGTACGCGGCGAAGCTCGGCTACGACGGCCTCGAGATCGCGCCTTACACGCTGTCGGATGAGCCGCATCGCATGGGCGCGGCGCAGCTCGCCGCGGCGCGTTCCGCCGCGCAGGATGCCGGCATCGCGGTGACCGGACTGCATTGGCTGCTGGTGAAGCCGGCGGGCCTCTCCATCAGCACGCGCGACGACGCGGTGAGAAAGAAAACCATCGACGTGATGCACACGCTCATCGACCAGTGCGCCGAGCTCGGCGGCAAGTACCTGGTGCACGGCTCGCCGCACCAGCGCCGCATAGACCCGGGCGAGACCCGCGCCGCCGCGATGGCCCGCGCACGCGACAGCTTCGCGGCGGTTGCCGAGCACGCGGCGAAGGCCGGCGTCGTCTACTGCATCGAGCCGCTCTCATCCGAGCAGACGCCGCTCATCAACACGCTGGAAGAGGCCGCGCAGCTCGTCGCCGAGATCGCGAACCCCGCCGTGCGCAGCATGCTCGACTGCAGCTCGGCCGGCCGCATGGAGAAGGAGCCGCTGCAGGCATTGGTCGATCGCTGGCTGCCGCAGGGATTGATCGCGCACGTACAGGTGAACGATCGCAACCGCCGCGGCCCCGGGCAAGGCGAGCAGCGCTTTGCGCCGCTCCTCGCGTCGCTAAGGCGCCACCGCTATGCCGGCGACATCGCCGTCGAGCCGTTCGATTACGTCCCGGACGGCCCGGCCGCCGCGGCGCGCGCCATCGGCTACGTGCGCGGGCTCATCGAGGCGCTCGAATGAACTTCTCCGTCCGTGAAATAAATCTGTTCGAGCGCGACGTGCGTCTGCGCATGCCGTTTCGCTTCGGCATCGTCACGCTCACCGAGTCACCCCAGGCCTTCGCGCGCGCGCGCATCCGCCTCGAGAACGGCGCCGAAGCCGAAGGCGCCGCCGCCGAGCTGCTGGCGCCGAAATGGTTCGACAAGAACCCGGCGCTCTCCAACGAGCAGAATTTCGACCAGCTGCGTCTTTCTCTTGGACTCGCGCGCGATGCCTATCTCGCCGGCGGCGCCAACACGGCGTTCGGGCATTTCTGGACGCACTATCAGCCGCAGATCGCGCGCGGCGCGGCCAATGGCCTCAATGCGCTGGTCGCGAACTATGGCCCCGCGCTCATCGACCGCGCCGTGCTGGATGCCTTGTGCCGCGCGCTCGGCATCTCGTTCTACCAGGCGATCCAAACCAACGCCGCCGGCATCGACGCCCCTGAAACCAGGGGGTTCCTGGAGACGCTGCAGCCCCGCGCCGAAATCGCGGCGCGCCACACGGTGGGACTGGTCGATCCCATCACGTCGCTCGAGCACCGCGTCAACGACGGCCTTCCCGAGACCCTCGAAGAGGTCGTGGCGCGCTATGGCCATCGCTGGTTCAAGCTCAAGGTGGGCGGCGATGCCAAGGCCGACGTCGAGCGCCTTGCAGCGATCGCGTCGGTGCTCGATCGCATTCCCGAGCCCTATCACGCGAGCCTCGACGGCAACGAGCAGTACGCCGACGTGGATGGTGTTCTCGAGCTCTGGCGCAGTATGCAGGCGCAGCCGAGGCTGAAACGCCTGGTCTCGAGCATCGTGTTCATCGAGCAGCCGATCAAGCGCCAGAACGCGCTGGCTGCGGATGTTTCCGCGCTCGGCAAGGAAAAGCCGGTGATCATCGACGAGTCGGATGACTCGCTCGACGCCTTCCCGCGTGCGAAGGCGCTGGGCTATCGCGGTGTTTCATCCAAAACCTGCAAGGGGCTGTACAAGTCCATCATCAACGCCGCGCGCTGCGCCGCGTGGGGCCGCGACTACTTCATGACCGGCGAAGACCTCACCATCCAAGCCGGGCTCGCGCTGCAGCAGGATCTTGCGCTCGTGTCTCTCCTCGGCCTCACGCACCTCGAGCGCAACGGCCACCATTACGTGAACGGCATGGCCGGGCTGCCGGCGCATGAGCAGGATGCCTTCCTGCTCGCGCATCCCGATCTTTACGAGCGCAGCCATGGCGCGGTGCGCGTACGCATCAGCAATGGAAATCTGCATTTCAAATCATTGGACCGCCCAGGCTATGCGAGCGGAGCGATGCCCGACTGGAATGCGATGAGGGAAATGACCATCAGATGAGCGAGAAGCGCATCGGCATCATCATGCACGGCGTCACCGGGCGGATGGGGATGAACCAGCATCTCATCCGCTCGATCCTCGAGATCCGCAAGCAGGGCGGTGTGGCGCTGAAGGACGGCACGCGCCTGATGCCCGATCCACTCCTTGTCGGACGCAATCCAGCCAAGGTCGAGGAGCTCGCGCGGAAGCACGGCGTGCACCGCTGGACCGCCGATCTGAATGCGGCGCTGAACGGCCCGGACGAAATCTTCTTCGACGCCGCATCGACGCAGCTGCGGCCGAAGCTCTTGAAGCGCGCCATCGCCGCCGGCAAGCATGTGTACTGCGAGAAACCAGTGGCCACGAATCTCGCCGAGGCCAAGGATCTGTACGCCGCGGCGAAGAAGGCGCGCATCAAGCACGGCGTGGTGCAGGACAAGCTCTGGCTGCCCGGAATGCTCAAGCTGAAGAAGCTGCGCGACGAGGGCTTTTTCGGCCGCATCTTCGCCGTGCGCGGCGAATTCGGCTACTGGGTATTCGAGGGCGATCGCGTACCAGCACAGCGGCCGTCGTGGAACTATCGCAAGAAAGATGGCGGCGGCATCATCCTCGACATGCTGTGTCACTGGCGCTACGTGCTCGACAACCTGTTCGGCGACGTCCAGGCGGTGAGCTGCCTCGGCGCCACGCACATTCCGTACCGCTGGGACGAGAACGGCAAGAAGTACAAGGCGACCGCCGACGATGCCGCGTACGCGACTTTCCGTCTGGCCGGCGGCGTCATCGCCCATTTCAATTCCTCCTGGGACGTTCGCGTGCGGCGCGACGACCTCCTCACCATCCAGGTCGACGGCACCGAAGGCAGTGCGGTCGCGGGACTGCGCCGCTGCTTCACCCAGTCCTACGCCGAGACGCCGAAGCCGGTGTGGAACCCCGACATCCCGCAGCCGATCGATTTTTACGCCGGATGGAAGGAAGTGCCCGATGCGGGTTATGACAACGCCTTCAAGGTGCAATGGGAGCTCTTCCTCAGGCACGTTGCCGGCGAAGGCCCCTTCCGCTGGGGCCTGCTCGAAGCCGCCAAAGGCGTCCAGCTCGCCGAGCTCGGCCTGAAGAGCTGGCGCCAGAAGAAGTGGCTCGACGTACCGAAGCTTAAATCATGAAGCGCGACACGATCCTCAGCATCAAACTTCCCGCGGCGAACAGTGCGATGGAGGACTACGCGGTCCGGGAGCCGAAGCAGTTCGAAAAGCCGAAGCGCTCATTCACGCGCAAGGCGCTCGCCGCGGCGCATGTCGTGGCCGATCCGCTCTCCAGCAAGGAGCCATGGCTCGACGCGGCGATCGACTGGGACGCGACGCTCGCGTATCGCCGCCACCTCTGGTCGTGGGGCTTCGGTATCGCCGAGGCGATGGACACCGCGCAGCGCGGCATGGGACTCGACTGGGCGAACTCGCTGGAGCTGATCCGGCGCACCGTCAGCGAGGGCGGCGGCTTCGTAGCCTCGGGCGCGGGCACCGATCATCTCGCGCCGGGCGCGTATCCCATAGAGAAAATCGTCGCGGCTTATGAGGAACAATGCAGCGCGATCGAGCGGCTCGGCGGGCGCATCATCCTCATGGCGAGCCGCGCGCTCGCCGCGAGCGCGAAGTCGCCCGACGATTACGCGCGCGTCTACGACCGGATCCTTTCGCAGGTGAAGGAGCCCGTGATCATTCACTGGCTCGGCGAGATGTTCGATCCGGCGCTTGAAGGCTATTGGGGCGCGAAGGACCATCACGCAGCGATGGACACGTGTCTTGCGATGCTGGCGAGGAACAGCGCGAAGGTGGATGGCATCAAGATTTCCCTGTTGGATAAAGACAAGGAGATCGCCATGCGCCGGCGCCTGCCCAAAGGCGTGCGCATGTACACCGGCGACGATTTCAACTTCGCCGAGCTGATCGAAGGCGACTCGCAGGGACACTCGGACGCGCTGCTCGGCATCTTCGATGCAATCGCCCCCGCTGCGTCCCACGCCCTTTCTGCACTAACTGAAAAGCAAAACCGGGACTACCACGAGGCGCTCGCCCCGACCGTGCCGCTCTCGCGCCACATCTTTTGCGCGCCGACGCGCTTCTACAAGACCGGCGTGGTATTCATGGCCTGGCTGAACGGCCACCAGGAGCATTTCGTGATGGTCGGCGGCCAGCAGTCGGCGCGGAACGTGCTGCACTTCGCCGAGCTCTTCCGCCTGGCGGACGCGGCGGGCCTGCTCACCGATCCGCCGCTCGCGTGCGCGCGCATGAAGCAACTGCTGGGGATGCACGGATGCAGCTGAGAAAGCTGGGCGCCTTCGGGCTGGAAGCGGACAGCATGAACGCGCCCTTCGCGCAGATCTGGGACGCCTTCTTCGCGGGGCAGATCCTGGTATTCCGCGGCCAGCGGCTGGGCGCCAGCGAATATCTGGAATTCGCGCGGCAGTTCGGGCGCCCCGAGCCGCACGTCATCGATCAGTTCCACCATCCGGAGCACGCGGACATCCTGATCCTGTCCAACCGGCAGAAGAACGGCGAGCCGATCGGCCTCGCCGACGCCGGCACGTATTTCCACACCGACTATTCGTACCTCGACGTCCCGGCGCGCGCGACGCTGCTGTATTCGATCGAGGTGCCGAAGAAGGGCGGCGACACGCTCTTCGCCGACCAGTACCGCGCCTACGATGGTCTCCCCTCGTCGCTGAAACAAAAGGTCGAGAACCTGGTGGCGCTGCATCACTACGGCAACCGCGACGATCTCGACAAGAGCTCGCGCACGGTGGCGTCGGTGCTGAGCGAAGAACAGCAGCAGAAGATGGCCTGGGTGCGCCACCCGGTGGTGCGCAAGCACCCCGTCACCGGCCGCAAGGCGCTCTATTCGGTGTCGGGCAGCTCGTTCGGCATCGAGGGCATGCCGCAGGACGAGGCGATCGAGCTGCTCGACGAGCTCAAGGTCCACGCCACGCAGGAGAAGTACCAGTACCGGCTGAAATATGGCGCGGGGGACGTCGTGATCTGGGACAACGCGTCGCTCCTGCATTCGGCGACGCTCACGGATCCGGCAGACCCACGTACACTATGGCGCATCACCGTTAAGGAGGAGGAGAAAACATGAAGGTATTCGCACTCGGCGCCATCGCGGCGCTGTTCGCATCGACGGCGTCGGCACAGGCCTGGCACGGCGCCTCGCAGTTCAACGACGACCACGCCTTCACCAAGGCGCTGGTGAAATTCCAGGAGCTGGTGCAGAAGTATTCGGGCAAGAAGGTCGAGTTCGTGCTGCACAAGAATTCGGAATTGGGCCTGGAGAAGCAGTACTTCGAGTACATGGCGCAGGGCAAGGCGGTCGACTACGCCATCGTGTCGCCGGCGCACATGTCGACCTTCTCGAAGGCGGCGCCGTTCATCGATGCGCCGTTCATCTTTCGCGACCTCGCGCACTGGAACAAGGTCCTCGATGCCGACCTCCTGAAACCCATCGCGGACGAGGTCGCCCAGAAGGCCGACGTGATGCTGATCGGCTACGCCGGTGGCGGCACGCGCAACATCTTCGCCAACAAGGCGGTGCACAACCTGAAGGAGATGAAGGGCCTCAAGGTGCGCGTGCAGGGCGCGCCGATCTGGTCGAAGACCTTCAGCGCCGTGGGCATGGCGCCGACCGTGATCGCCTACAACGAGGTGTACAACGCCATCCAGAACGGCGTCATCGAGGCGGGCGAGAACGAGGCGGCGGGCGTCGAGCAGATGAAGTTCTTCGAGGTCGGGCCGAACCTCAACATGACCCAGCACGCGATCACCATCCGGCCGTTGTGCTTCTCGGGAAAAACCTTCAAGAAGCTCGACAAGGCGATGCAGGCGGCGGTGCTGAAGGCCGGCAAGGAGGCCGGCGCCTACGGCCGCAAGATCGAATCGGGCGAGGACGAGCAGAAGCTGGTGGCGCTCGAGAAGGCCGGGAAGCTCAAGCGCATCCCGTTCTCCGACCGCGCGCAGATGAAGAAGCTGGTCGATCCGGTGATGGCGGAATACGCCAAGGAGATCGGCGCGGACCAGATCCTCGCGAAGATCAACGCGCTGAAGTAACCACACCCGGGAGGAAAACGGCGGCTTGGCGGTCGCCGTTTTTTTATGCTGAGACGACTCATCACGTGGTACGCGCGGGCGTTGCGGCTGCTGCTCGCCGTCGCCGTGGGGATCCTCATCATCCCGGTGTCGCTGCAGATCTTCTCGCGCTACTTCGAGCAGATCCCGGCCTACATCTGGACCGAGGAGATGGCGAGGTTCCTGTTCGTCTGGATGATCATGATCGGGTCGATGCTCGGCATCCACGAGGGCCGGCATTTCGAGGTCGACGTCTGGCCGCGGCTCGCGCCGCGCCCGCAGGCGGCGTTGCGCCTGCTGAGCAACGTTGCGGTGCTCGTCTTCGCGCTGGTGTTCGTCTGGGCGGGCATCGAGTTCACGCGCTTCGCCTGGAACCGCATCTCGGAGCTCGCCGAGCTGCCGCTGTGGCTGATCCACATCGCCTGGCCGATCGCCGGCTTCACCTGGCTTTTATTCACCGGCGAGCAGGTCTGGGACAACGTGCGTACGCTCATCAGCGGCCGCGTGCCGCTCGACATGGATGAAGCGCCGGACGCCGGCGCGAGCGGCGGCGGCAGCGCGGTATGACCGGCGCCGCGCTCTCGCCGGGCACCGCGAGCTGGATC
>DASXRW010000045.1:0-6251 GCA_036506355.1 Burkholderiales bacterium | reverse complement strand
TGGCGCAGGAGCTGGTGGAACTCGCGGAAGCGCTCGACCTGGCGGCGCTGCGCCGTCAGGTCGCGCAGCAACGTAAGAAGCGCGCCGGCGAGGTTCGCGGGCGTCGCCTGGTCCTGCAGGAGCTCGGGCACCAAGCGCTCGCCGGCGAGGATGTTCGGCATGCCGACGTAGGGCAGGTAGAGCATCTGGCGCATCAGGGTCCATGTTATCGGAGACTGGCGGTAGGCGATCACCATCGGCGTCTTGAAGAGCGCCGTTTCGAGCGTCGCGGTGCCGCTTGCGACGAGCGCCAGGTCCGCGGCGGCCAATGCGTCATGCGAATGCCCGAAAAGCAAAGTCAAAGGCAGATCGGTGCGCTGGTTCTCGTGGATCGCACGCTCGAACATCTCGCGCGTCTCGCGCGTCACCATCGGGCAGACGAAGTGCACGTCGTGGACTTCCTGGCGGAAGCGGTGTGCGGCCAGCACGAAGGCGCCCGCCATGTATTGCAGCTCGGAGCGGCGGCTCCCGGGCAGGAGCGCGACGATCAGCTTGCCGCCCGGCAGGCGCAGCTGCGCGCGCGCCTCGTCCTTCGGCGGCTCGAGCGGGATCACGTCGGCGAGCGGATGGCCGACATAGCTGACCGGCACGCCGGCCGCTTCATAGATGGGCTGCTCGAACGGGAACATCACCAGGATGCGGTCGACCGAGCGCGCGATGCGCCGCACGCGCCAGCGGCGCCAGGCCCAGACCGCGGGGCTCACGTAATGGATCGCCGGTATCCCGGCATCCTTCAGCCGGCGCTCGAGGCCGAGGTTGAAGTCCGAGGAATCGACGCCGATGAAAAGATCGGGCCGGTCGCGCAGCATGCCGCTCGCGAGGCTGCGGCGGATGCCCATGATTTCCCGGTAGTGGCGCAGCGCCTCGGCATAGCCGCGCACGGAGAGCTTCTCCATCGGGAAATGCGACTCGAAGCCCTCGGCGGCCATGCGCGGCCCGCCGATGCCGGCGAACGCGATTCCGGGCCGGCGCGCCTTCAGCGCGGCGATCAAGTGGGCGGCCAGCAAGTCGCCGGAGGCTTCGCCGGCCACCATGCCGACGCGCAGGGGCTGCGCCATCGCTCTAGCGGATGATGCCGCGCTTGCTGCGATCGAGAAATTCCAGGATGTCGCGCACCTGGCTGCATTGCGCGACCTGGGCTGCCAGCGCCTGGCGCGCCTCTTCCAGGCCGAGGCCGCTGCGGTACAGCGTGCGGTAGGCGCGCTTCAGGCCGGCGATCGCCTCTGGCGAGAAGCCGCGGCGCTTCAGGCCTTCGCTGTTGATGCCGTAGGGCCGCGCCATGTTGCCCGCCGCCTTCACGAAGGGCGGCAGGTCCTGCGCAAGATAGGTCCCCATGCCGGTGAAGGCGTGGGCGCCGATGTGGACGAACTGGTGCACCAGCGTGGTGGCGCCGAAGATTGCCCAGTCGCCGACCGTGACGTGGCCGGCGAGCTGGCAGGCGTTGGCGAATACCGTATGGCTGCCGATCTGGCAGTCGTGGGCGAAGTGCACGTACGCCATGATCCAGTTGTCATTGCCCAGGCGCGTCACCCCGGCATCGAGCGCGGTGCCGCGGTTGATGGTGACGTATTCGCGGATGGTATTGTCGTCGCCGATCTCCACCGCCGTGTCCTCGCCGCCGTACTTCTTGTCCTGCGGCGGCGCGCCGAGCGAGGCGAAATGGAAGATCTGGTTGTTGCGCCCGATCCGCAGGCGCCCGTCGAGCACGACGTGCGCGCCGATCCAGCTGCCCTCTCCCACCTCGACCTTCGGGCCGATCACGCTGTAGGGCCCGACCGTCACGCCTCGGGCGAGGCGTGCGGCGCGATCCACCAAAGCGCTGGAGTGGACCTCCGCGCTCATTTTGGATCGATCGACTGCATCGAGCAGAGAATCGTCGCCTCGGCGACGACCTGGCCGTCGACACGCGCGATGCAGGTGAATTTCGCGATACCGCGCAGTTGCCGCTCGAAGTGCACCTCGATCTCGAGCTGGTCGCCGGGCAGCACCGGCTTCTTGAAGCGCGCGTTGTCGATGCCGACGTAGTAGTACACCGTGCGGTCGTCGGGCATGGTGTTCTGCGTGCGGAACATGAGCACGCCCGCGCTCTGCGCCATCGCCTCGAGGATCAGCACGCCCGGCATGATCGGCCGGTGCGGGAAATGACCGGGGAAATAGGGCTCGTTCGCCGAGACGTTCTTCAGTGCCACGATGCGCTTGCCCGGCTCGCACTCCTTCACCCGGTCGACCATGATCATCGGATAGCGCTGCGGCAGATGCGCGAGGACTTCGTTCACGTCCATTTCAGCCATTTTTCTTTCCTTTGCGGCGGAGCTCGGCCGCGCTGCGCGTCCATGAGTCGTGCTCGTCGAAGGGATACACGCCTGTATAGGTGCCGGGCTTGAGGATCGAGCGCGAGATGAGCGTGCCGGCGGAGATGTTCACATGGTCGACGATCTTGAGGTGCCCGAGGATCACGGCCGCGCCGCCGATGGTGCAGTGCCGGCCGATGTCGGCGCTGCCGGCGATGCCGGCGCAGCCCGCGATCGCGGTATGGGCGCCGATGCGCACGTTGTGGCCGACCTGGATCTGGTTGTCGAGCTTGACGCCCTCTTCGACCACGGTGTCGTCGATCGCGCCGCGATCGATGGTGGTGTTCGCGCCGATCTCGACGTCGTCGCCGATGCGCACGGTGCCGATCTGCGGGATCTTGACCCAGCGGCCGTGGTCCTCGGCGATGCCGAAACCGTCCGCGCCGATGACCGCGCCGGAATGGACGATCACTCGCTTTCCCAAACTGCATTTTGGATAAACGACGACACGTGGATAGAGGCAGCTGTCGTCGCCGATGCTCGCGCCCTCGCCCACGACGCAGCCGGCACCGATGGAAACGCGCGCGCCGAGCCTGGCGTCCTTCGCCACCACCGCCGAAGCATGCACCCCGGGGGCCTGGGCGACCAGCGGGTTGAAGAGCTGCGACAGCCGCGCGAAGTAGGCATAGGGATTTTCGGCGACGATGCGCGGCAGCGCGGTTTCGCCTTCGGCTTCCGGCCCGAGGACGACCGCAGCGGCGCGCGTTGCGGCGAGCTGGTCGCGATAGCGGCTGCCGGTGAAGAAACTGATCTCGCCTTCGCCGGCGCCTTCAAGGGAGGCGACCTGGCGCACCACGGTGCCGGGATCGCCGGCAACGCGGCCGCCGAGGCGGGCGACGATCTCGCCGAGGGTCAACGGCCCCGGCATGGAGTCACTTGGCGGGCGGCTTGCCCGCCTCGAGGGCCTTGATCACCTTGTCGGTGATGTCGATGCGCGGGCTCGCGAAGACGGCGTCCTGGAAGATGATGTCGTACTTCTCCTGCTCGGCGATCTGGCGGATGACGCGGTTCGCCTGCTCCACCACCTGCGCGAGCTCTTCGTTCCTGCGCTGGTTCAGGTCTTCGCGGAACTCGCGCTGCTTCCTCTGGAAATCGCGGTTGAGCTCGCCGAACTCGCGCTCCTTGGTGCGCCGCTGCGACTCGCTCATGGTGACGCTGTTCTTCTCGAGCTCGTCCTGCATGCGCTTCAGCTGATCGGCGAGGCGCGCGAGTTCCTGGTCGCGCTTCTGGAACTCGGCCTCGATCTTCTTCTGCGCGCGCTGCGCCGGGATCGCGTCGCGCAGGATGCGCTCGGTGTTGACGAAGCCGAACTTGCCCGTCAGTGCCGGCGCTGCGGGCTTGTCCTGCGCCATCGCGGCAAAGCTCAGCAGCGCTGCGAATAGCGCGAGAGATCGGAAAAGGGTCATGGCTGCTTAGAATCCAGTACCGAAGGTGAATTGTAGCTTCTGGATCCGGTCCGTGCTCTTGGCGTTCAGCGGCTGCGCGTACGACAGCCGCAGCGGCCCGAAGGGCGAAGTCCAGAAGAACGCGAGTCCGCTCGAGTAGCGCAGGTCGTTGAACTCGAAGCTCTGCGCGAAGACGTTGCCGCCATCGACGAAGGCCGCGAGGCGCAGCGACGGATCCTGCGCGGCGCCCGGCATCGGGAAGAGCAGCTCGAGGCTGCCGGTCGCCTTGCGGTTGCCGCCGACGGTGTTGCCGAAGTCGTCCTGCGGGCCGAGCGAGAAGGAGCGATAGCCGCGCACCGTGCCCGGACCGCCGGCGAAGAAGTTCTTGAAGAAGGGCAGCGGCTTGCCGCCGATGCCGCCCGCGGCGCCGAGCTCGCCGCCGGCAAGGAAGGTGAGCTCGCGCGTCGCCGGGTAGTACCACTGGTGCTGGTAACCCAGACGCATGTATTGCAGGTCGCCGCCGGCGAGCTCGCTCGAGGCGCGCATGAAGGTGCCCGAGCGCGTGGTGATCAGGCTGTCGCGCGTGTCGCGCGACCAGCCCGCGGTGGCCGCGCCGTAGCGGTAGCTGTTGCCGAACTGCTCGACGAAGGCGACATAGCTCAGCGGACTGTTCAGGAAAGTCTGCAGATGGACCCTCTCGAAACTGACGCCGAAGTCTATGCGGCTCACCTCCGAGACCGGATAGCCGAACTTGACGCCGCCGCCGAGGGCGTCGGTCGAATAGGCGCCGATGGCGAGATTCGAGGCATCGGTCTTGCGCTTGTAGACGTCGAAGCCCTGGCTCACGCCGTCGACGGTGTAGTACGGATCGACGTAGGACAGCGCATACACCTGGTTGACGGTGCCGTGGCTGACGTTGAACGACAGGAACTTGCCGGTGCCGAACACGTTGGACTGCGTGAGCGAGGCCGACAGCGCGAGCTTCTCCACGCTCGAAAATCCCAGGCCGAAGAGCAGCGCGCCGGTGGGCCTTTCCTTCACGGTGTACACGACGTCGACCTGGTCCGGATTGCCTTCCACCGGATTGGTCTCCACGTTGACCTCGCTGAAATACTGCGTGCGATCGATGCGCCGGCGCGAAAGCTGGATCTTCGAGGCGTCGTAGTAGGCGCCCTCGAGCTGACGCATCTCGCGGCGCACCACCTCGTCGCGCGTTTTGGCGTTGCCCGTGACGTCGACGCGGCGCACGTACACGCGCCGGCCGGGATCGACGACGATGTTGAAGGAGACGCTGCGCTTCTCTTTGTCGAGCTCGGGGATGGCGTTGGCGTTGGCGAAGGCGTAGCCGTCGTTGCCCAGGCGATCGGAGATCGCCTTGGTGGTGGCCGTGAGCTTCTCGCGCGAGAACACGTCGCCGGGCTTGAGCTGCACCAGCTTCTGCAGCTCCTCGCGCGGCGCGAGCAGCTGGCCGGAGAGCTCGACCTTCGACACGGTGTATTTCTCGCCTTCGACGAAGTTGACGGTGATGTAGATGTCGCGCCGGTCCGGCGTGATCGACACCTGCGTCGACTCGATGCTGAAGTCGAGGTAGCCGCGGTTCTGGTAGTAGGCGCGCAGGTTCTCGAGGTCGGCGGAGAGCTTCTCGCGCGAATAGCGGTCGTGCTTGGTGTACCAGGTGAGCCAGCCCGGGGTGCGCAGCACGAACTCGCCGAGGAGCTCGCGCTCGGAAAAGGCGTTGGCGCCGACCAGGTTGATGCCGCGGATCTTGGCGATCTCGCCTTCGGTCACCGCGATGCTGATGCCGACGCGGTTCCTCTCGAGCGGCGTCACGGTGGTCTGCACTTCCGCCGCATACAGCCCGCGCGACAGGTACTGTCGCTTGATCTCGAGCTCGGTGTTCTCGAGCATCGCGCGGTCGAAGATGCGGCCTTCGGCCATGCCGATGTCGCGCAGCACCTTGCGCACCGTGTCGGGCTCGAACTCCTTCATGCCCGAGAAGTCGATCTGCGCGATCGCCGGGCGCTCCTCGACGTACACCACGAGGATGTCGTTGTCCATCTCGAGGCGCACGTCCTTGAAGAAGCCCGTGGCGTAGAGCGCGCGCAGCGCGGCCTGGGCCTTCTCCTCGTTCATGGTCTCGCCGACCTTGACCGGCAGGTAGCTGAACACCGTGCCGGGCTCGGTGCGCTGCAGGCCCTCGACGCGGATGTCCTTGACGGTGAAGGGCTTGAACGACTGCGCCTGCGCCGTGGCGGGAGCCGCCGCCGCGGCTGCCGCAATGACAAACGCGGCAAGCACCGCGGCCACACTTCTGCGAATCATTAACCGGTCAGCAGACGATTCAGATCGTTGTAGAAAGCGAAAGCCATCATCACCAGCAGCAGCGCAAGACCGACGCGCTGTCCGAGTTCCATGAAGCGCTCGGAGACAGGCTTCCCCTTGACGATCTCGATCGCATAGTACATCAGGTGTCCGC
>DASXRW010000044.1:0-13118 GCA_036506355.1 Burkholderiales bacterium | reverse complement strand
CCGATGAAGACGCTGCCCTCGAGCGCGAATTCCTTGGCGCGCACCTGCGCGCACGAGGTGGCGACCAGGCCGTTCTTCGACTGCACCACGCGCTCGCCGGTGTGCAGCAGCATGAAGCACCCCGTTCCATAGGTGTTTTTCGCCATGCCCGGCTTGTGGCAGGCCTGGCCGAAGAGCGCGGCCTGCTGGTCGCCGGCGATGCCGCCGATGATGAGCGGCTCGCCGAGCACGCTTGCGGGCAGCATGCCGAAAGCGTGTGCCGACGGATGCACGTCGGGCAGCACCGCGCGCGGCACGCGCAGCAGCTTCAGGAGCTCCGGGTCCCAGTCGTTCATATGGATGTTGAAGAGCATGGTGCGCGATGCGTTCGATGGATCGGTGACGTGCGTGCGGTTGCCCGTGAGTTGCCACACCAGCCATGTATCCACCGTGCCGAACGCCAGTTCGCCGCGCTCGGCGCGCGCACGCGCGCCGGGAAGCTCGTCGAGCAGCCAGGCGAGCTTGGTGCCGCTGAAGTAGGGGTCGATGACAAGGCCGGTGCGCTCGCGGATTAGGCTCTCGGCGCCGACCTCCTTGAGCTCGGCGCAGAGCGGCGCGGTGCGCCGGTCCTGCCAGACGATCGCGTTGTGCAGCGGCTCGCCGGTCTGGCGGTCCCAGAGAATGGTGGTCTCACGCTGGTTGGTGATGCCGACCGCCATCACCTGCTTCAGCGCGACGTTGGTTTTCTGCACCACCTCGCGCGCCACCTCGCGCTGCGTGCGGAAGATCTCCTTGGGATCGTGCTCGACCCAGCCCGGCTGCGGATAGATCTGGCGGAACTCGCGCTGCGCCATCGCCAGCGGCGCGCCGTGCTCGTCGAACAGGATCGCGCGCGAGCTGGTCGTGCCTTGGTCGAGGGCCAGGACGTAGCGCATGGGAAAGTCTAGCAAGACGCGATGCTAGAATCCGCGGCCATGCCCCTCCCGGTTTCCGAGGTCGAGCGCGAGCTCACCCACACGCGGCGCGTGCGCTACGAAGGCTACAAGCGCGCCGACGGGCACTGGGACATCGAGGCGCATCTGCTCGACACCAAGAACCACGACTACCAGCTGAAGACCGGCGTGCGCCGCGCCGGGCAGGCGATCCACGACATGTGGCTGCGCGTGACCATCGACCGCGACTTTACTGTCGTCGATGCCGAGGCCTCGATGGACGCGGTGCCCTATCCCGGCGGCTGCGAGACGATTCCACCGGCGTACCGCAAGCTGATCGGCCTGAACCTGCTGCGCGACTTTCGCAAGCGCGTCTGGGAGCTGCTCGGCAGCGTCAAGGGCTGCACGCATCTCAGCGAGATGCTTTCCGGCTTGCCGACGGCGGCGATCCAGACCTTTGCCGGCGAGGCGAAGGAAGAGCGCGAAGGCGGCGCCAAGCCCTTCCAGCTCGACCAGTGCCACGCGCTGGAGACCAGCAGCGAGACGGTCAAGATCTGGTACCCGAAGTGGTACAAAGGCAAGGCAGCGTGAAAATCCACGAGTACCAGGGCAAGCAGATCTTCCGCGAGTACGGCATGCCGACGCCGCGCGGCTTTCCGGCGATGAGCGTCGAGGAAGCGGTGCAGGCGGCAGAGAAGCTCGGCGGCAAGGTCTGGGTGGTGAAGGCGCAGATCCATGCCGGCGGCCGCGGCAAGGGCGGCGGTGTGAAAGTCGCCAAATCGATCGACGAGGTGCGCGCTCGCGCGAAGGAAATCCTCGGCATGCGGCTGAAGACCCACCAGACCGGGCCCGAAGGGCAGAAGGTGCGGCGCCTCCTGGTCGAAGAAGGCGCCGACATCAAGAAGGAGATGTACGCCGGGATGGTGGTCGACCGCGGCACGCAGAAGGTCGTGCTGATGGCGTCCTCCGAAGGCGGCATGGACATCGAGGAGGTCGCCGCCAAGAGCCCCGAGAAGATCCGCAAGGTATTCATCGATCCGGCGCAGGGATTGTCGGATGCGGACGCCGACGAGGTGGCGCTTTCGATCGGCATTCCGCAAGCGGCGCTCGCGCAGGGCCGCGCGATGTTCAAGGCGCTCTACAAGTGCTTCGACGCGACCGACGCTTCGCTCGCGGAGATCAACCCGCTGATCCTCACCGGCGACAACCGGGTGGTTGCGCTCGACGCGAAGCTCAACTTCGACGACAACGCGCTCTTCCGCCATCCGGACATCGTGGCGATGCGCGATCTGGATGAAGAGGACCCGCTCGAGATCGAGGCATCGAAGTACGACCTGAACTACATCTCGCTCGACGGCGAGATCGCCTGCATGGTGAACGGCGCCGGCCTCGCCATGGCGACGATGGACACGATCAAGCTCTTCGGCGGCGCGCCGGCCAACTTCCTCGACGTCGGCGGCGGCGCCACCGCCGAGAAGGTGACGGCGGCCTTCAAGATCATGCTCTCCAATCGCAAGGTGAAGGCGATCCTGGTGAACATCTTCGGCGGCATCATGAAGTGCGACACCATCGCCACCGGCATCGTCTCCGCGGCGCGCGAAGTGAAGCTTTCGGTGCCGCTCGTGGTGCGCATGAAAGGCACCAACGAGGACCTCGGCAAGAAAATTCTCAAGGACTCCGGGCTGCCGATCATCTCGGCGGACAACATGGGCGAGGCGGCGGAGAAAGTCGTCGCCGCGGTGAAGGGGAAGAAATGAACCATCGTCTTTGCCCCCCTGATAAGGGCCGGGGGGTTTTGCCAGAAATCAAACCCCCCGCTCGCCTGCGGCTCACGGCCCCCTCATCAGCGGGCCAGAGCGAATGAGCATCCTCATCGACAAGAACACGCGGGTGATGACTCAGGGCATCACCGGCAAGACCGGCCAGTTCCATACGCAGACGAGCCGCGCCTATGCAAACGGGCGCGCCTGTTTCGTGGCGGGAGTGAACCCGAAAAAGGCCGGCGAGGACTTCGAGGGCATTCCCATTTACGGCACGGTAGCCGACGCCAAGAAGGCGACTGGTGCCACGGTATCGGTGATCTACGTGCCGCCGCCCTTCGCGGCGGCGGCGATCGAGGAGGCGGTGGCGGCCGAGCTCGATCTCGTGATCTGCATCACCGAGGGCATTCCGGTGCGCGATATGGTGCGCACCAAGTACCGGATGAAGGGCAAGCGCACGCTGCTCGTCGGGCCGAACTGCCCGGGCGTCATCACGCCCGACGAGATCAAGATCGGCATCATGCCCGGCCACATCCATAAGAAAGGGCCGGTCGGCGTGGTGTCGCGCTCGGGGACGCTCACTTATGAAGCGGTGGGGCAGCTCACCGAGCTCGGTCTCGGGCAATCGTCGTGTGTCGGCATCGGCGGCGACCCGGTCAACGGACTGAAGCACATCGACGTTCTTAGGATGTTCAACGACGATCCGAAGACCGAAGCGGTGATCATGGTGGGCGAAATCGGCGGCAGCGATGAAGAAAATGCCGCCCACTGGGTCAAAGAGCACATGAAGAAGCCGGTGGTGGGCTTCATCGCCGGGGTTACCGCGCCGCCGGGCAAGCGCATGGGCCACGCCGGGGCGATCATTTCCGGCGGCAAGGGCACTGCCCAGGAAAAGCTGGCCGTGATGGAAGAGTGCGGCATCAAGACCACCCGCAATCCGGCCGAGATGGGCAGGACCCTCAAATCCGTACTCAGGTAATCCGCACCCCGTTCGTGGTGGTCGTGCCGTACGCGGCGACGATCTTTCTGTCGTCGTTCCTGCTGTTCCTGGTGCAGCCGATCATCGCCAAGCAGATCCTGCCGTGGTTCGGCGGCTCGGCGGGCGTCTGGACCACCTGCTTGGTCTTCTTCCAGAGCGTGCTGCTCGCGGGATACGCGTACGCAGACTGGACCACGCGGCTCGGGCCGCGCCGGCAGGCGTATCTGCACGTGGCGCTGCTCGCGGTATCGCTCGCCTGCCTGCCGATCATCGCCTCGGGCTCGTGGAAGCCGCAGGGCAACGAGGAGCCGGTGCTGCGCATCCTGCTCTTGCTCGTCGCGACGATCGGGCTGCCGTACTTCCTGCTGTCGACCACGACGCCCCTATTGCAGGCGTGGTACTGGCGCCGCTTCCAGAGCGCCGTGCCCTATCGCCTGTTCGCGCTGTCCAACTTCGCCTCGCTGCTCGCGCTGCTTGGATTTCCGCTGCTGTTCGAGCCGGTGTTCGATCTGCGGCAGCTCGGCTGGAGCTGGTCGTTCGTCTATGGCGGCTTTGCGGTGCTGTGCGCCGCGGTCGGCCTGATGTCCGCCAACGGCGTCACCGAGCGAGGCGAAAAGCCCGCACGGGTGGGTCCGGTAGCGCTTTCCGACCAGCTGCTGTGGCTCGGGCTCTCCGCGATGGGCTCGGTGATGCTGCTCGCGGTCACCAACCACATCACGCAGAACATCTCGAGCGTGCCGTTCCTCTGGGTGCTGCCGCTCGCGCTTTATCTGGTCACCTTCATTCTCGCCTTCGACCATCCGCGCTGGTATGTGCGGCCGCTGTTCGTCGCCTCGCTGCTCGTGCTGGTGCCGGCGATGGCGTACTACGTGCCGTCGCTCGACCTGCGCGTCGCCGCGCCGCTCTATCTCGTCGGCCTGTTTTTCACCTGCATGTTCTGCCACGGCGAGCTCGCGCGCGCGAAGCCCGATCCGTCGCACCTCACGCGCTTCTACCTGATGATCTCGCTCGGCGGCGCGCTTGGCGCGGTGCTGGTCGCGATCGTGGCGCCGCTCGTGCTGCACGGCTACTTCGAGCTCGGCATCACGCTGCTCGTGCTGTCGATCATCGTCGCGATGCGGCTGCAGCGGCTCGCACTCTGGGGCGGCGTCGCGGTGGCGGCGGCGACCACGGTGTTCGTGGTGCACGGCATGTACGGCTATACGCAGGGCATGCGCGTCATGGAGCGCGACTTCTACGGCGTGGTGCGCACCGCCGACCATCCCGATCCGGTGCCTTACCGCTCGATGTACCACGGCGGCATCATGCACGGCGGGCAGCTGCTCGGCGATTCCTTCCGCAACACGCCGGCGGACTACTTCGGCCCGACCTCGGGCTACGGGCGCGTGTTCACCTCGATGCGCGAGCCGCCGCCGCGCCGCAAGCTCTCCGTGGGCGTCATCGGCCTCGGTGCCGGCGTGATCGCGGCGTGGATGCAGCCGGGCGATCGCCTGGTGTTCTACGAGATCAGCCCGCGCGTGGTCGATATCGCAAGGCGCGAGTTCACGTTCCTTTCGGATACTTCGGCAAAGACGGAGGTCATCCTGGGCGATGGGCGCCTGTCGCTCGAGCGCGAGCCGCCGCGCGGCTACGACGTGCTTGGCATCGACGCCTTCTCCGGCGACTCGATCCCGATGCACCTGGTGACGCGCGAGGCGATGGCGCTGTACGTGAAACACATCAAGCCCGACGGCGTGATCGTGTTCCAGGCCACCAACCGCTACATCGATCTGCTGCCGGTGGTGAAGCGCCTCGCCGCCGAGTTCGGCATGGAGGCGGTGAACGTCTCCGACAGCCCGGAGGCCATCGAGGGCCCGCAGTACTGGTATTCGGCGACCGACCAGGTGATCGTCACGCGCAACCAGAAGCTGCTCGAGCGCATCGACGAAGTGGCCGACGAGATCGAGGACCGCGCGGGCCTGCCGACCTTCACCGACTCGCACCACAATCTGCTGCGCATCCTGAAGTAGGGCAGCCGATGCGGCGCTTCAAGCAGGTCGACGTCTTCACCGATCGTCCGTTCCTCGGCAATCCCGTTGCCGTGGTGCTCGACGCCGAGGACCTGGACACGGCGACGATGCAGCGCATAGCGGGCTGGACCAATCTTTCGGAGACCGCCTTCGTGCTGCCCAGCCAAGTCGCCGACTACCGGCTGCGCATCTTCTCGCTGCATCAGGAGCTGCCGTTCGCCGGCCATCCGACCATCGGCAGCGCGCATGCGGCGCTGGAGGCCGGGATCGTCGAAGGCTCGAAGTTCCGGCAGGAGTGCGGTGCCGGGATCGTCGATCTCACGGTCGACGCCGGGGCGGTCTTCCTGCGCGCGCCGCAGCCGAAGATCGCTCCAGCGGACAATCTCGCCGGCGCAGTCGGCGTTCCGCTCGCGCCGGCCGCACCCCTGCTGCGCATCGACGTCGGCCCGATCTGGCTGGTCGGCGAGATGAAGGACGCCGCCGCCCTCGCCGCGCTGCAGCCCGACATGGCGGCGCTCGCAAAGTGGTCGAACTCGCACGGCGCGAGCGGCCTGACGGTGTTCGCGCGCTCGGGCGAATCGTCGTCGGCTTTCCATGTGCGCTCGTTCGCGCCGGCGCACGGCGTTCCGGAGGATCCGGTGTGCGGCAGCGGCAACATCTGCGTTGCCGCCTATCTGAGGCATTTCAAGAGAGCCGAAAGCTCCTACGTCGCGCGGCAAGGCATGCAGCTTGGGCGCGACGGGCGCGTCTTCGTGCGTGTGCAGCCCGACGCGATCCAGATCGGCGGCCGCGCCGTGACCTGCGTGGAAGGAAAGCTCGCCGGCTAGCCCGCGGCGGCGAGATCAGGCTCGCCGCAGTGCTTCAGGATCTCCGCGCGCACGCGATCGCGCAGCTTCACGGCCGCGTTCCAGTCGGTGCCTTCGGGAGCGACCGGCGCGCCGATCGTCACGGAGACCGGCGCGCGCCGCAGATACCAGGTGCCGTCGCGCAGCACCGAGCGCACGCCGCGCAGGGCGACCGGCACCACCGGCACCTGCGCCTGGACCGCGGTCTGGAAGGCGCCGGTGCGAAACGGCAGCAGCCCGGTGTGCCGCAGCAGCGTGCCCTCGGGGAACACGATCAGCGTCGTGCCCTCGCGCGCCGCGCCGGCGAGCTCATCGGCGTGCTCGGCGCTCTTCTGCACGTCGAAGCGCTCGACGAACTGCGCACCCAGGCCGCCGAGGAAGATCCGCGTGATGACGCTGTCGCGCAGCTCGCGCTTCGCGACGAAGGCGCTCTTGTGCCAGGGCAGGATCGCGAGCAGCACCGCGCCGTCGAGGTAGCTCGTGTGATTGGAAGCCACCACGTACGGCCCGTTGCGCGGCAGGTTCTCCAGCCCGCGCACCGCGAGCGGGATCGCGCACATCCGCAGGAACAGCCACGCGCAGCGCTGGCCGAGCCGCCAGGTCGGTCGACCCGGCGCGACGGCGGCGACGATGAAGATCACCAGGAAAAGCACGGCGAACAGCGCCCAGGCGTAGCCGGCAAAGGCGAGGCCGCGCACCACGCGCCAGCCGCGCCGCGTTTGCGGGAACGCGCCCGCGAGCACGAGGCGCAAAAACTGCAGCCAGACCGCTTGTGGCCTTACCGACGCCGGGCCGCGCTCGTAGTATTCGCGCGCCGCGACGCGGCGGATCTTGCCGCTGGAAGTCTTCGGCACCGTGTGCGGCGGCGCGAGCACGATGTCGTCCACCGGCGCGCCGATCAGTCCCATGGCGAGCTCGTTGATCTTCGTTTTCAGCTCGCCATGCTTTGCCGCATCCCGCTCGCGCGTCTCCGCGAGCACCACCACGCGCTCGGTGCCGCCCACGGCGTCCGTGGAGCCGAACACCGCCACGCAACCGCGCCGCACGCCGGCGAGATCGCCGACCGCCTCCTCGAGCTCATAGGGGCTGATGTTGCGGCCGCCGCGGATGATGATGTCCTTCTCGCGCCCGGTGATGTAGAGCCGTCCTTCCGAGAGGTAGGCGCGATCGCCGGTGTTGACCCACTCGCCGTCGAACAGCGTCTTCGTGGCCTGCGGGTTGCGGTAGTAGCCGGTCGTGGCCGATGGGCCGCGGAACTGCAGCTGTCCCTCGCTGCGGTCGGGAAGCTCCATGCCCGCGGCGTCGACCACGCGCAAATCGTGGTCGGGAATCACCGTGCCGCAGGCCACGACCTTGAGTGGCGCCGGATCCCCCGCCCGCGCGAGCACTGCTTCGCCAGTGAGCGCGAAGTGCTCGCGATCAAGGAGATCGACGCTCCAGGACTCGCCGGGCGGCGTGAATGCCAGCCCTACCGACGCCTCCGCCAGACCATAGACCGGCGAGATCACGTTCCTGCCGAAGCCATGCTTGGCGAAACGCTCCTCGAACTGCGCAATGGTTTCGGGGCTCACCGGCTCGGCGCCGTTGAAGGCGAAGCGCCACGAAGAGAGGTCCAGGTCCTCGAGCTCGTGGTCCGGGATGCGCCGCAGGCAGAGCTCGTAGGAGAAGTTGGGGCCGCCGGAGATGGTGCCGCGGTGGCGGTGGATCGCGCGCAGCCACTGGCTCGGGCGCGAGAGAAAAGCGAGCGGCGACATCAGCACCACCGGGAAGCCGAGGTACATCGTGGCGAAGCAGCCGCCGATCAATCCCATGTCGTGATAGAGCGGCAGCCAGCTCACGAACACGTCGGCGCTTCCGGCGCGCGCCGCCCTGCCCATCGCGCGCACGTTGGCGAGCAGGTTCTCGTGCGTCAGCACGACGCCTTTCGGCTGCCCGGTGCTGCCCGAGGTGTATTGCAGGAAGCCGATCTGGCCGCCGCCGCCGCGCACCGGCGTGAAGCCTTTGCCGTCGGCGGTGAAGTCGGCGGGCACCAGCACCGCGCGCAGCGACTCGACCTGGGCGCGCAGCAGCCAGGCGAGCGGCTTCGCCTCCGGGATGGTGACCATCAGCGCGGCGCCGGCGCTCTTCAGGATGCCGACATGGCGCGTGAGGTGATCCTCGATGGTGGTGAGCCGCGCCGGCGGATAAAGCGGTACCGGGATGCCGCCCGCGAGGAGCGTGCCGTAGAACGAGAATAGATATTCCTGCGAGGTCGGCAGCATGATCGCCACGGCCTGTCCGGGCACCAGCCCGGCTTCGGCGAGGCGCGCGGCATAGGCGAGCGAGTGGTCCCATAGCGCGCGGTAGCTAAGCGAATGCTCATCATAGAAATGCACGGTGAGCCGCTCCGGCTGCCGCTCGACGTGATATTCGAGCGCCTCGGTCAGCGTCTTGGCGTGATCCGGCGGCCGCACGCCTTCGGACTGCACCAGGCTCGCGACCGTGCGATCGGCGCTTTGCGGCGCCTGCCCGGCGCTCGCCAGCACGAAGCGCAGCAGATCGCGCGGCGTTTCGCTCGAGGCGAGCGCCTGCTCGGGCAGACTCGCCGCGAACTCGCGTTCGAGGCGCAGCACCAGCTCGACGCGCGCCAGGCTGTCGAGCCCGAGATCGCGCTCGAGCGAGCTGTCGAGCGCGACGTACGCGTCGACGTGCGGGCGGGCTTCGCGCGCCACCTCGGCGACCACCGCGAGGAGGCGATTCGGATCGATCGGCTGGGCCAAGCCGCGCGAGTGTACACTCGCTCGCGCCATGGCGAACGGCGGCAACAAGACCTTCCTCGAGCGCCTCGACGGCGAGGCGCGCGATCTGCTGCTTGCCGTCGCGCGTCCCATGTCTCACTCGAAGGGCGAGCGCCTGGTGCGCCACGGCGACCCGTCGCGCGGCGCGTACGTCTTGCGCGAAGGCGCGGCGGAAGCGACCGTGACGCTGCCGGGCGGCGAGAAGCTGAGCGTCGCAAGATTCGGCGCCGGCGCGGTCTTCGGCGAGATGGCTCTCATCGAGCGCGGCACCTGCACCGCCACCGTCAGCGCCACGGAAAGCCTTTCGGGCTGGTTCATCGAGCGCGACGACTTCCGCGCGCTCGTCGCCCAGCGCGTCCCCGGCGCCCTGCGCGTGCAGCACACCCTGACGCTCGTCCTGTCCGACAAGCTGCGGAGCCTCAACGCCAACGTACTCGAAGTCGCGGCGGCCGAAGACAAGCCGGCGAGGAAATCGAACGGCACCGATCCGCTCGCGGAGGTGAAGCGCCTGAAGAAGGCGTCGTTCGACTTCAAGCCCTTCCTGCCGCACCTGCCCATCTTCGAAGGCTTCGACGCCGCCGAGATCGCCGAAATCCTCGACGTCGCCCGCATCCTCGAGCTCCCTCGCGGCCAGAAGATCTTCACCGCCGGCCAGCCCTCGACCGCATGCTTCATCGTCGTGCGAGGCGCCGTGAAAATCCGCGCGCAGCACGAAAAGCGCGAGCGCCGCATGGCCGTCCTCGGCCCCGGGCAGCTCCTCGGCTACATGAGCGCGCTCGAGAAAAGCGTGCACGGCTCCGATGCCATCGTGCGCGAGCAGGCGCTGCTGCTCGAGATTCCCGCCAAGGCTTTCGAATCGCTCTACTTCGGCGCGAGCCCGGCCTCCACCAAGCTGCATCGTGTCATCCAGAAAAGCCTTCTGCAGTCGCTCGGCCAGACCAACCGCCACCTCACGCGCCTGATCAGCCAGGCGCGTCTGCGCGGCGCGGAGAAGGAAGGCGTTGAGCTAGAGAAGGCCTACAGCGGCCAAGTCTTTACTCCAGATCCCGGATAGAGATCACTGGGCGGTCTTTCCTGATCGTGGCGTGAAGCATCGAGTACTCCGGAACCTCTACCCAGGCAGCCGTGTCCCGGGTAAGCGGCTCGGAGGCAACCAATATGGACGTCGCGTTGTCGGAGCCGCCGGTCATCTGCCATTCGCCGTCGTGCAGACCGTAGTTGCGGCCAGCGGTGTACCAGAGGCTTAGGTAGGACAGATTGGCTTCGTGCAGGCGCGCGGCGTCTTCGGTGGGGAAGCAGCCGAAGTCGAAGCAGTAGCGCACGGCGGCGAGCTGGGTGCCATCGGCGATGAAGAGGTTGAGCGAGGAGCTGATGGCGATGCCGAGCTTCTTGCGGGCGTCGCGGATGATGTCGAGGGTGCGCTCCACCGCCTTGGCGAGCTCGTCGGCGCTCGGGTGGCGGTGCGGGTCGGGGAGCTGGGACACGATCAGGGCGTAGACCCACTCGCTGTCGGTGGTGCCGTGGATCTGCGCCGCGATGGCGGGCTTGAGGTGCGGCGCGAGGAGGGGTTTCATCTCGGCGAAGCGGGCGAGGTCACCGTTATGCGCGAGGACGAGCGGCACGTCCTTGAAGTGGAACGGGTGGCAGTTCTGCAGCGAGATCTCGACGCGCGTGTGGTAGGCGACGCCGCGCACGTGGGCGAGGAGACAGCCGGCACGGATCTTCTCGGCCAGGTTCTTCAGGTTGCGGTCGAAGACCGGAAGCTGCTGCGAGTAGTAGGAGAAGGCGCGGTCGGGCTGGTGGCTCGACGGGTCCCAGGCGCGCAGGCCGAAGCCGGCGAGGTTCAGCAGGTTGAGCATCTTCGGCATGTAGGACTGCCGTACCAGCGCCGAGTCGGGCTGGTAGAGGAAGTTGTCGAGCAGCACCGGCTCGCCGAGGTAGAGGAGGGCGCGGCACATCGCTTCAGCCCTTCTTCTGCTCTTCGAGCCGGTCGGTGGCCGGCGGCGGAGTGCGCGACAGCGCGGCCATCTCGTTCCAGAGCGCGCGGCTCATCTCGATCTTCAGGGAATCGAGCGAGGCCTGGAGCTGCTGCACGTTGCGCGCGCCGATGATCGGCGCGCTCACCGCCGGGTGCGCAGCCACCCAGGCCACCGCGGCGCTGACGGGATGCATGCCGCGCTGCTTGCAGAAGGCAACGAACTTGTCCGCCACCTCGTGCATCCATGGTTCGCCATAGCGCGCGGTGTAGTTCTTATTGGCGACAAGGCGCGACTGTGCCGTGTCGGCAGTTTTGCTCGCGAACTTGCCCGACAGCAACCCCGCGCCCGCCGGGCTGTAGGGGAACACGGAGACGCCGTTGGCCGCCGCCATCGGCAGGATCTCGACCTCGGCCTGGCGCTTCACCAGGTTGTACATCGGCTGGATCGCCTGCAGGCGCGCCCAGCCGTTAGCCTCCAGCACGCCGATCGCCTGCTGGATTTGCCACGCCGCCCAGTTGCTGAGCGCGGGATAGAGGACCTTGCCGGAGCGCACCAAGTCCTCCAGCGCGCGCATCGCCTCCTCGACCGGCGTGAGCGGATCGTGCATGTGCAGGTAGAGGATCTCGACGCGATCGGTCTGCAGGCGTTTGAGGCTGGCCTCGAGCGCGCGCGTCAGGTGCCGGCGCGAGTTGCCCTTGGCGTTGAGGTCGGGTCCGGTCGCGTTGAAGCACTTGGTGGCGATGACCAGGTCCTCACGGGTGCCGCGCATCAGTCTTCCGAGGATTTCCTCGGAGCGCCCCTTGCTGTACTGGTCGGCGGTATCGAAGAAGTTGATGCCGATATCGCGCGCGGCCTTGAACATTTCCGCCGATGCCGCCTCGCCGGCATCGCCGCCGAAAGACATCGTGCCGAAGCACAGTTGCGAGACCTGCACGCCGGTGCGTCCGAGAAGGCGATGGTTCATGCGCCCGGATGCTGTCCGGACGCTTGACCGCAGTCAAGAATCGCGCCCGAGCGGCTAGCCGATAATAGCGGTCCGCATGAAAGCCAGGATCCGGCCGATTCCGAAAGGCAGGGCGGTCGACGCCAAGGCGCTCGCCGAAGTGCAGGCGCTGCTTGGCGACGCGCCGCGCCGCCCCGACCTGCTGATCGAGCACCTGCATCGCCTCAACGACCGCTTCAGCCACCTGCCGGCAGCGCATCTCGCCGCGCTCGCGCAGGAGATGCGCCTTGCGCTCACCGAGGTCTACGAGGTCGCCACCTTCTACCACCACTTCGAGGTGGTGAAGGAAGGCGAGATCGCGCCGCCCGCGCTGACCGTGCGGGTGTGCGACTCGATCTCATGCGAGCTCGCGGGCGCGCATGATCTCTTGAAGCTGAATCTCGGCGCCGGCGTGCGCGTTATTCCGGCCCCCTGCGTCGGGCGCTGCGAGGTGGCGCCCTGCGTCGTGGTCGGCCAGAACCCGATCGGCAACGCCACCGCCGAATCGGTGCGCGCCGCCGTGCAGAAAAAGGAGCAGGCGTGCCCTGTCGAGCCGTACCTCGGCTACGCGCAATACCGCAAGGGCGGCGGCTACAAGCTGATCCGCGACTGCCTCGCCGGCAGGCGCACGCGCGAGGCGCTGACCAAGATCATGGAGGATTCCGCCCTGCGCGGCCTCGGCGGCGCGGGCTTCCCGGCCGGGCGCAAGTGGCGCCTGGTCGCCGCCGAGCCCGAGCCGCGCGTCATGGCGGTCAACATCGACGAGGGCGAGCCCGGCACTTTCAAGGACCGCTGGTACCTCGAGCGCGATCCGCACCGGTTTCTCGAAGGCATGCTGGTCGCCGCCTGGTGCGCCGGCGTCGGCGAGATCTGGAT
>DASXRW010000043.1:0-1538 GCA_036506355.1 Burkholderiales bacterium | reverse complement strand
GCCTCGGGGGTCGTGGCGCTCGTCATCGGCACCGCCATCGGCCTCGCCGCCGCCTACCGCGGCGGCTGGCTCGACGCGCTCGCCATGCGGCTCGCCGACCTGCAGCTCTCGTTTCCCGCGATCCTGGTGGCGCTGATCCTGGTGACGATCCTCGGCCGCGGCGCCGACAAGGTGATGATCGCGCTGATCCTGGTGCAGTGGGCTTATTACGCGCGCACCGTGCGCGGCTCGGCGCTGGTCGAGCGGCGCAAGGAATACATCGAGGCGGCGCACTGCCTCGCGCTGCCGCCGCGGCGCATCGTGTTCCGGCACCTGCTGCCCAACTGCCTTGCGCCCATGATCGTGGTCGGCACGCTGCAGACCGCGCACGCCATCTCGCTCGAGGCGACGCTCTCCTTCCTCGGCGTCGGGCTGCCGCTCACCGAGCCCTCGCTCGGCCTGCTGATCGCCAACGGCTTCGAGTACATGCTCTCGGGCAAGTACTGGATCAGCTTCTACCCGGGGCTCGCGCTGCTCGCCACGATCATGAGCATCAACCTCGTCGGCGACCGCCTGCGCGATGTGCTCAACCCGCGTCTTGAGCGGTAAATGGAAAATGAGTCGACTCTCAGGGTCGAGGACCTAAGGACCCATTTCTTCACGCGCGCCGGCGTGCTGCGCGCGGTCGACGGCGTGAGCTTCCAGGTGCGCGCAGGCGAGGTGCTGGGACTCGTCGGCGAGTCGGGCTGCGGCAAGACCGTCACCGGCTTCTCGATCCTGGGACTGGTCGATCCGCCGGGGCGCATCGTCGGCGGCCGCATCGTGTTCGAAGGCCGCGACCTCGTCGGACTGCCGGAGGACGAGATGCGCCGCGTGCGCGGCGCGCGCATCGCGATGGTGTTCCAGGACCCGATGATGACCCTCAACCCGGTGCTGCGCATCGACACGCAGATGGTCGAGGCGCTGCGCGCGCACCAGGACATAGATAGAGAAAATGCGCGCCGCCTGGCACGCGAGGCGCTCGAGCGCGTCGGCATCGCCTCAGCCGAATCGCGGCTGCGCGCCTATCCGCACCAGTTCTCCGGCGGCATGCGCCAGCGCGTCGCCATCGCCATCGCGCTGCTCAACCGGCCGAAGCTGCTCATTGCGGATGAGCCGACCACGGCACTCGACGTCACCATCCAGGCGCAGATCCTGTACGAAGCGCAGAAGCTGTGCCGCGAGTCGGGCACGGCGCTCATCTGGATCACGCACGACCTCTCGGTAGTGGCGGGCCTCGCCGACCGCATCTGCGTGATGTACGCGGGACGCATCGTCGAGCAGGGATCGGTCGACGAGGTGCTCGACGCGCCGCTGCATCCCTATACGCACGGCCTGCTCGGCTCGGTGCCGAGCCGCAATCGCCGCGGCACGCCGCTCGCGCAGATCCCGGGCATGACGCCTTCCCTCATCGATCTGCCGCCGGGCTGCGCCTTTCGCAGCCGCTGCCCGCGCGCCACCGCGGCCTGTACTGAAGATCCACAACTGGAAGAGCATAAAGGCCGTCTGGTGCGCTGCTT
>DASXRW010000042.1:0-21258 GCA_036506355.1 Burkholderiales bacterium | reverse complement strand
CGGTCGCGTCGGCGTCGCTGGCGGCATGCGCCTCGAGCAGCCGGCCGTAGTCCATCTTGTAGACGTGATCGCCCGAGAGCACCAGCACGTATTTGCAGCCGTCGCGGCGCAGGACGTTGAGGTTCTGGAACACGGCGTCGGCGGTGCCGCGGTACCAGCTCTCGGCGACCTGCTGCTGCGCCGGCAGGATGTCGACGTGCTCGCCGATGCGGCCGTCGAGGAAGGTCCAGCCGCGCTGCAGGTGGCGGATCAGGCTGTTGGACTTGTACTGCGTGGCGACGCCGATGCGGCGCACGCCGGAGTTGACGCAGTTGGAGAGCGTGAAGTCGATGATGCGGTACTTGCCGCCGAAGGGCACCGCGGGCTTGCAGCGCCAGTCGGTGAGTTCCTTCAAGCGGCTGCCGCGTCCCCCGGCGAGCACCACTGCGTAAGTGTCGCGCGCGAGCCGGCCGAAGATGCGGCGGCCAATCTCGCCCTGCGCCGTCTGGGAAACGTGCTCTCGGGCGGTCATCGATTCCCTAAGGTTTGCGCCAAGCCCATCGTACTGCGGAAAGCCAGCGGCCTCGCGCCTACCCCCGCAAGATCGCCTGCAGATCCGGGGCGAGGTCCTGCGCGATGCGGTCGTGCCGCACGAGCAGGCGCAGCCGGCCCTGCGGATCGATCACATAGCTCTGCGCGCTGTGGTCGACGGTATAGCTATCGCCCTGCTTGCGCTTCTCGAAGTAGATCTTGAAGTCCTTCGCCACGCGCTGCGTGGCCGCGAGGTCGCCGCGCAGCGCCAGGAACCGGGGATCAAAGGCGCCCACATACTTCGCGAGCTCGCCGGGTGTGTCGCGCTCCGGATCCACAGTGATGAAGAGCACCTGCACGCGCTCGGCGTCCGGGCCCAGCGTCTTCATCACCGTCGCGAGATCGGCGAGCGTGGTGGGACAGACATCGGGGCAATGCGTGAAGCCGAAGAACAGCACCACCGCCTTGCCGCGGAAATCCTCCAGGCGCCGCACGCGGCCGCTGGTGTCGGGAAGCTCGAGCGATCTGCCGTACTCGGCGCCGGTGATGTCGGTGCTCTTGAACTTCGGAGCGCCGTCGCACGCGGCCAGCGCCAGGCTAAAGGTAATGATCGACCAGAAGCGCAGCGAAGAGGAGAGAAAGGTAGGCAATCGAATACCGGAAGGTCTTTTGCGCCACGGCATCGCTGTAGGCGACGTAGATGCGTAGCGCGTAGCCGATGAAAACACCGCCCAGCGCGAGCGCGGCGAGGAGATAAGCGAGCCCGCTCATACGCACGACGTAAGGCAGCAGGGTGACGGCGAAGAGGATCAGCGTATAGAGCAACACCTGCAGCCGGGTGTAGTCGCGCCCGTGCGTCACCGGGAGCATCGGCACCCCAGCGCGCGCGTAGTCTTCGGTGCGATAGAGGGCGAGCGACCAGAAGTGCGGCGGCGTCCAGGCAAAGATGATGAGGAAAAGGAGCATTGCCTCGGTCGTCACCTCGCCGGTGACCGCGGCCCAGCCGAGCACCGGCGGCATCGCTCCCGAGGCGCCGCCGATGACGATGTTCTGCGGCGTGGCGGGCTTGAGGATCAGCGTGTAGACGACGGCGTAGCCGACGAACGTGGCCACCGTGAGCCACATGGTGAGCGGATTCACGAAGTGCGCGAGGAGCCACAGTCCGAGGCCGCCGAGCGCCCCGGCGAACACCAGCGTCTGCGCTGCAGTGAGCTCGCCGCGCGGCAGGGGGCGCCAGCGCGTGCGCTGCATCAGCGCATCGATGTTCTGCTCGACCAGGCAATTGATCGCCGCGGCGGCGCCGGCGACCAGCGCGATGCCCAACGTGCCTGCGAGAAGCACCTGCGGCGGGACCATCCCCGGCGTGGCGAGGAACATGCCGATCACCGCGGTAAACACGATGAGCGTTACGACCCGCGGCTTGGTCAGCGCGCAAAATGCACGAATGCGCGTGCGCAGACGCTGGGTGAAGCCGGCCGAAAGTGCGTGAGCAGTCACTGGGAAGGACGTAAGCCGCGGAAGGCGAAAAAGTTTAGCACGACGAGCGACACGAGCAGCAGCGCCGCGCCGGCGTTGTGTGCGGCCGCGAGCGCCAGCGGCAGACCGAGCGCCACGTTCAGCACCCCGAGCGCGAACTGCAGCGCCACCAGTGCCGCCACCGTGATCGCGAGCCCCCGGCTCAGCCGCCAGGCGCGCAGGGCAGCCAAGAGCACGGCGGCGAGCGCGACGAGCGCGAAAAGCCGGTGCGTCCAATGGATCGCGCGCAGCGCGTCGTGCGACAGCAATTCTCCCTGCGCCGTTTGCCCGAGCTCGCGCACCACGTGAAAGGCGTTGGCGAAGTCCAGCGTGCCGGGACAGCGCGGCAGATCCGGGCACGCGAGCGCCGCGTAATTGGCGCTCACCCAGCCCCCCAGCACGATCTGCACGACGAGGGCGGCGAGCGCGATTGCAGCCACTCGTCGCAAGGCGCGCATCTCGGGCGCGGGCGCATGCGGCCACTGCGCGAGCGCGAGCCAGGCGAGGAGCGCGAGCGTCGCCATGCCGCCGAGAAGATGCGCGGTGACGATCGCCGGCTTGAGCAGCATCGTCACGGTCCATTTGCCGAGCGTGGCCTGGAATGCCACGAGCAGCACGAGGGCGCCGGCGAGCGGCGCGGATTGGCGCAAGCGCCAGGCCGCAACCGCGATGGCCAGGATCAGCACGCCGAGCGTGCCGGCGAGATAGCGGTGGCCCATCTCCTTCCACGCCTTGGCGAGCGCATCGCGATCGGCGATGTCGGCGGGGACGGGCTGCCCGTAGCACAGCGGCCAGTCCGGGCAGCCGAGGCCCGCATCCGACAGCCGTACATACGCGCCCATCACCGCCACGATGAAGGCGAGGGCGAGCGCGGTCACGCAAAGAGAGCGGTAAACCGTCATCCGAACCGCGAGTACTTCAGCAGGCGCTGCAGGTCCTTGATCATCCTCGAGGGGTCGGCGTCCGCCGGAAAGCGCATCATCAGGTTGCCGAGCGGATCGACGAGATAGATGTGCTCAAGCGGCGCACCGGGAAACGCTTTCAGCCATTCGGCGTTCGCACTCGCGAGGTGGCTGCCCTCGATTGCGGCGAGCAGCTCCGCGCGCGGCTTGCCGCCGTCCGTGAGCAGCCACAACCGCTCGATGCGCTCGGCGTCCTTGCCCTGCGCGCGGCGCACCTGGCGCACGATGTAGAGCTTTCTTTCGCAGGGCGCGCCGCACGCGGCGGCGTCGAAGGTGACGAGCACCCATTTGCCGCGCAGCGGCGCGAGCGGCCCGGCGAGCGGCTGGGGCGCAATCAGCTCGCCGTAGTTGGCGGTCGGACCTGAGATCCAGCGGTATTCGTAGGCGAGCCATCCGAGCACGAAGGGCGCGGCGCAGACCGCGAACAGCGTGGCGAGCTTAAGGCGCGCGGACACGGCGGATCGACAGCACGGCCAATAGCACGAGGGCGAGCCCGGCAAACAAGTACCACTGCAGCGCGTAGCTCTCGTGTCTTTCGATGCCGAGGTCGGGACGCGGCCACTCGCGCGCGAGGCCGTCGCCGGAGTCAGAGTGCTGCTCGAGCACGAGCGGCTGCAGGCGCAGCCCGGTCTCGGCGGCGAAGGCGCCGATGTCGAGGTTCTGGCGCACCGTGCCCGTCGGAGCCGCGCCCGGCTGCAGCGCGTGCGGCAGCCGCTCGAGCGCGATGCCGACGAGCGTCAGCTCTCCGGAGGGCGTGCGCACGTCCGGGAGCGTCTGGCGCGACGCCGGCGCCGCGATCCAGCCGCGATTGACGAGCACGTGCCACTCGGAGCCCGCGAGCGCGAGCGGCGTCACCACTTCATATCCCGGTCGGCCGCGGCGCAGCTTGTTGTCGAGGAGCACGGTGCGCTCGGCGACGAAGCGGCCGCGCGCTGCGACGCGCTTGTGGATCAGCGTGCTGGCATCCACCGGAGTCGGCGCAAGCTCCAGGGGTGGCGATTTCAGCGAGCGCTCGAGCTCGGCGCCGAGCGCGCGTTTCGCCTCGGCACGCCGCGCCTGCCAGTTGCCGAGCAGGACGAACGCGGCGCACGCGGCCGCCGTCACGGCGAGCGCCCAGCCGCGCGGACGGAAAGAGTATCCTCGGAGCATGCGCTACCTGGTGATCGGCGTGTTCGTGCTGATCGTCGCGAGCCTCTTCTCGGCGCTCTTCTTCGTCTACCGCGACCGCAGCGGCTCGACGCGCGCGCTGAAAGCGCTCACGATCCGCGTCGCGCTTTCGGTGGGACTCTTCGTCTTCCTGATGCTCGGCTATTACCTCGGCTGGTTCCGAGATCGCCTATAGCCAGTAAACGAAAATAAAGAGGCCGAGCCACACCACGTCGACGAAGTGCCAGTACCAGGCGACGCCCTCGAAGCCGAAGTGATGATCGGGCTTGAAGTGGCCGCGCAGGCAGCGGAACCAGATGACGGTGAGCATGATCGCGCCACAGGTGACGTGAAACCCGTGGAAGCCGGTCAGCATGAAGAAGGTCGAGCCGTAGGCGCCGGTCGAGAGCTTGAGATTCAGCTCGGAATAGGCGTGGGCGTACTCGTAGGCCTGGCAGGTGAGGAAGGTCACGCCCAGGAGAATGGTGAGGCCCAGGAACAGGAGCAGCTGGCCGCGGCGGTTCTCCTTCAGCGCCCAGTGGGCGATCGTCACCGTGACGCCGGAGGAGAGCAGCAGCAGCGTGTTGATCGCCGGGATGCCCCAGGCGCCCATCGGCGAGAACTGCTCCATGAAGCCCGGACCGGCCGATGGCCAGTGCGGCGTGAAGCCGGGCCACATCAGCGCGTTGCTCTCGATAGTCGCGAGATCGGGCACCGAGTACTGGCGCACCCACCATAGCGCGCCGAAGAAGGCGCCGAAGAACATCACCTCGGAGAAGATGAACCAGCTCATACCCCAGCGGAACGAGAGGTCCTCCCACGCGCCGTATTTGCCGCCCTCCGACTCGCGGATCACCTCGCCGAACCACCTCACCATCATGTAGAGCAGCAGCATGAAGCCCGCGGCGATCGACACCCAGCCCCCGGGCTTGCCGTTGAACACGAACACCGCGCCGAGCGCCATCAGGAACAGCGCCGCCGCGCCCATGATCGGCCACGGCATCGGCGCGGGGACCGCGTAGTGCTGCTGGCGTTCGGTGGAGGCGCTGTGGGCCATGTCGTTTCCCCTGTTATTTCAGCTGACGACGATGCGGACGATCGTGCGGATGGCGAAGATGAAGAGCACCACGAACAGCACCGCGACGATGATGACGTGCACCGGATTGAGTTTCAGACGCTCGTGATCGGCGCGCTTTCTCACGCCGATGAAGCCGAAGAGCACTGTCTTCACCGCGTCGAGGAAGGAAGCGCGCTTCATAGCGCCGATCGTAACCTGAGCGATCAGCTCCCCCCTCGGCCGGCGACCTCGAAGAACGTATATGAGAGCGCGATGCTGCTTACGTCCTTCGGCAGCTTCGGATCGACCACGAACACCACCGGCATGCGGCGCGTCTCCCCGGCCGCGAGCGTCTGCTGCGTGAAGCAGAAGCACTCGATCTTCTTGAAATACTCGGCAGCGTGCTGCGGGCCGTAGCTCGGCACCGCTTGCCCCGTGACCGTGACGCTGCGCTCGTTCACCACTTCGTATTCGACGGTGGCGAGCTCTCCGGGATGCACCTGGATGTGGTTCACCAGCGGCTTGAAGCGCCACGGCAGGCCATGGGCGTTGGCATCGAACTCCACCGTGATGACGCGGGCGGTGTCGACCTGCGTATTGACCGGCGCTTCACGCACCTCGCCCAGCGAGTTGATGCCCCAGGCGGCGCAGATCTGATAGTAGAAGGGCACGAGCGCATAGCCGAAGCCGAACATCGCCGCCGCGACGAGCGCGAGCTTTGCGAACAGCTGCCGGTTCTGCTGCGCGAGCGTCATCGGCCCCTCATCTTCCCAAGAGCCAATACTTGGCGATGATGCCCAGGAAGAAGGCGAGGGCGATGGTGGCGAGCACGAGGGCGGTCTTAACGTTCTTGCTCACAAATAGAACATAACCCATCACTTCAACACAGGCGGTGTCTCGAACGTGTGATACGGCGCCGGCGTCGGCAGGTGCGTCCAGTCGATGGAGTCGGCGCCTTCCCACTGCTTCTGCGCGGCCGGCGCGCCGCTCTTCAGGGTGCTGAAGAGGTTGTAGATGAAAAGGAGCTGCGCCAAGGCGAAGCCGAACGCGCCGAGCGACGAGACCTGGTTCCAGGTCTCGAACATCAACGGGTAGTCCGGGATGCGCCGCGGCATGCCCGCCATGCCGAGGAAGTGCTGCACGAAGAAGATCATGTTGAAGAAAATCAGGGTCAGCCAGAAGTGCCACTGGCCGAGCGTCTCGTTGTACATCTTGCCGGTCCACTTCGGCAGCCAGAAGTAGATCCCGGCGAACGCGGAGAACATCGCGCCGGCCACCATCACGTAGTGAAAGTGCGCCACCACGTAGTAGGTGTCGTGCAGCTGGATGTCGATCGGCACGAGCGAGAGCACCAGGCCGGTGAAGCCGCCGAGAGTGAACAGGATCAGGAAGCCGATCGCGAACAGCATCGGCGTCTCGAAACTGAGCGAGCCCTTCCACATCGTCGCCACCCAGTTGAAGACCTTCACGCCGGTGGGCACCGCGATCAGGGTCGTTGCGTACATGAAGAACAGCTGCCCCGTCACCGGCATGCCCACCGTGTACATGTGGTGCGCCCAGACGATGAACGACAGGATGGCGATGGCAGATGTCGCGTACACCATGGAGGCGTAGCCGAAAAGGGGCTTGCGCGAGAACGCGGGGAGCACCTGCGAGATCACGCCGAAGGCCGGCAGCGCGATGATGTACACCTCGGGATGGCCGAAGAACCAGAAGATGTGCTGGTAGAGCACCGGGTCGCCGCCGCCGGCGGCGTTGAAGAAGGTGGTGCCGAAGTGCCGGTCGGTGAGCGTCATGGTCACCGCGCCGGCGAGCACCGGCATCGCCGCGACCAGCAGATAGGCGGTGATCAGCCAGGTCCAGATGAACATCGGCAGGCGCATCATCGTCATGCCCGGCGCGCGCATGTTGAGGATCGTGGTGATGATGTTGATCGAGCCGAGGATCGAGCTCATCCCCAGGATGTGCACGGCGAAGATGGTGAAGTCCATGCCGATGCCCTGCTGCACCGTGAGCGGCGCATACAGCGTCCATCCGGCCCCCGGCGCGCCCCCGGGCATGAAGTAGGCGAGGATCAGCAGCGTGGCGGCGAACGGCAGTAGCCAGAATGACCAGTTGTTGAGCCGGGCGAACGCCATGTCGGGCGCGCCGATCATCATCGGGATCTGCCAGTTCGCGAAGCCGACGAATGCGGGCATGATCGCGCCGAAGATCATGATCAGGCCGTGCGAGGTGACGAGCTGGTTGTAGAAATCCGGATCGACGAACTGCAGCCCGGGATGGAACAGCTCCAGGCGAATCACCAGCGCCATCATGCCGCCGATGAAGAACATGATGCCGGCGAACCACAGGTAGAGCGTGCCGATGTCCTTGTGGTTGGTGGTGGTGATCCAGCGCATGACGCCGCCGTAGGGGCGGTGGTGCCCGTGCGCGTCGTGGGCGTGATCGTGGCCGTGGCCGTGATCGTGGGTGTCGACGACAGAGCTCATGTCTGTTCCTTTATTTGCGCCGCGCCTTGACTTCCGCGGGCTGCACGATGCCTGACTTGTTGCCCCAGGAATTGCGTTCGTAGCTGATGACCGCGGCGATCTCGGTGTCCGAGAGCTGCTTGCCAAAAGGCGCCATCGCCGTGCCGGGCTTGCCGTTCAGGACGATGTCGATGTGGCCTTCTTTCGGCCCGGTCACGAGCTTCGCGCCGACGAGCGGCGGAAACGCCGGCGGCATGCCCTTGCCCGTCGCCTGGTGGCAGGCGATGCAAGTCGCCGCATAGACCTTTTCGCCGCGCGCGATGAGCTCGGGCGTATCCCACTTCTTGTTCGGGTCCTCCGCCTGGGCGAGGAGCGCCTTTTTCTGCTCGCCGACCCATTTGCCGTAGTCCTCCTGCGAGACGACGCGCACCACGATCGGCATGAAGCCGTGCTCCTTGCCGCAGAGCTCCACGCACTGGCTGCGGAACGTGCCCGTCGCCTCGGGCTTGAACCACAGGTCGCGCAGGAACCCGGGGATCGCGTCCTGCTTCGCACCGAAGGCCGGTACCCACCACGAATGGATGACGTCGGCCGCGGTGGTGATGACACGGATCTTCTTGCCCACCGGCACGACCATCTCGTTGTCCACCTCGAGCAGATAGTGCTCGCCCTTGGGCGCGCTTCCCTCGATCTGCTCGCGCGGCGTACTGAGCATCGACACGAAGCTGATGCCCTCGCCTTCGCCCTTGATGTAGTCGTAGCCCCATTTCCACTGGTAGCCGGTCACCTTGATGGTGATGTCGGGAGCCGAGGTGTCCTTCTGGGCGATGACCACCCTGGTCACCGGCCAGGCGATCACCACCAGGATGATCGCCGGGATCACGGTCCACAGGATCTCGACCGTGGTGTTCTCGTGGAACTGCTCGGCGGCGTGGCCCTTCGACTTGCGATGCGCGTAGCACGCCCAGAACATGAAGCCGAAAACAACGACGAAAATGACGATGATCAGCCACATCACGTACTGGTGCAGGTGATCGATGTCGCGCGCGAGCTGCGAGCCGGGCGACTGGAAGTACCACTCGAGCGCGTGCGCATTCGCCGCGCCGGCGAGCCCGGCGAGGCCCGCGGGCATGGCAAGGAGCTTCGATCCCTTCATGTTGTTCTTTCCCCGATCTAGATCCGCAGTCTCTTCTTCAGCTCGGCGCCGAACGCCATGCGCGATCGCTCGTCGAGGTGCCGCCCCAGCTCCAGCACTTCGCGCGGCCCGCGCAGCACGACCCGCGAGCCTGCCACTTCGACGCGCACACGGCGCGCATCAAGCTCGTAGCGCGCGCGGTGCTGGCCATCGAGCACCTCGATCATGAGCTGGCCGCGCTCAAGCGCAATGCGCTCGTAATCGGTGGCGTGGCGCGCCTGCAGCACGAAAGCCCCGCCCAGCAGCAGCACCTCGAGCCCGGCGAATGGCAGGATCAGCCACGCGCCGGCGATCGCAAAGCCCGTTGCGATCGCGAGCACCGCGAGAGCCAACGCCGCGAACACGCACGCGAGTCCGGACGGAGAAATCGAGCAATTGCGCTTGAGGGTCAGGCTGAACCCGCCGTGCTCCTCTTGGAACGCCGGCCCGCGCCGCGCGCATTCTCCAAAAGGCTCGAGGCTCGGCGTGCTCACTTGAGCGGCGTAAAGTACCACAGGACAACGCGCGGTCTCAAGGAAGGCGCTTGAAAACACGGACGGTTTTGACCGCGGGATCCGCCTGCCCTTCGCCCTTGGTTACGGCGCGCTTCCACGCGTGGCCGTAGACGACCTCGAACGTGGCGCGCAACGGCGCCCTGCGAAATTCTTCAAGGAAGCGGCGGCCCGACAGCCCGCGGCGCCGATCGGCGCGCGCATTCGTCTGGCCGCTCGCGCGCAAATCCTCGAGCAGCTGCTCGCCCGCGCGGTAGTCGATGGCGATGAGCTCCATGTCCATCACCGGCGCGCTCAAGCCCGCAGCGACCAGCATGTCGCCGAGATCGTGCATGTCGATGAACGCGTGCACGCGCGAGCTACCCGCCGCCGCGCGCAGCTCTTTCAGCGTGTCCGGGCCGAGCGTGCTGAAGAGGAGCAGGCCCTCGGGCGAGAGCACGCGCTCGAACTCGCGGAACACGGCGAGCGGATCGTTGGCCCAATGCAGTGCGAGATTGCACCAAACGAGCTGCACGCTGCCGCCGGCCAACGGCAATCGCGCGAAATCCGCGCACAGCGGCATGACGCCGCGCCCGAGCCAGCGCTCGACGAGCCCGCGCCGCGGCAGCAGCGGCAGCGCGAAGTCGAGCGCGACGATCTGGGCGCCGCGGTAGCGCGCGGCGAGCGCGCGCGCCTCGCGCGCCGGGCCGCTGCCCGCATCGAGGATGCGCCGCGGCGCGAGCTTCATGTATTCGAGCCGCTCGAGCATGCGCGCGCCCACCTCGGTTTCCAGCCGCGCCGCTCGAGGATAGGTTTCGCCAGCGCGCGAAAATCTGCGCCGCGCCGCCGCGGCGTCAATCGCCGGAAAGCGCTCGCTCAACCGCGGCGGCCACCGCAAGGATGCGGCGATCGGTGCCGGCCGTGCCGCACACCATGAAGCCGACGGGCGCGGCGCCCTGCTCATGGCAGGGCACGGTCACGGCGCAGCCGTCGAGAAAGTTGATCAGCCCGTTGTTGCGCATGATGCGCAAGTTCCAGCGGAAGTAGTTTTCGTCGCTCGACTCGGTCTCGGCGATGGTCGGCGCCACGCAGGGCACCGAGGGCATGACGATGGCATCGTAGGGCGCCGCCAGCGTCTCGATCTCGCGCATGAAATGCGCACGCAGGTGCAAGAGCTCCACGTATTCGGCCGCCGATAGCGTGCTGCCCATCGCTATGCGCTTGCCCACGCGCGGGTCGTACTCCTTGAAGCGCGCCGCATAAGGCTTGTGAATGTGCACGACCTCCGCGCCCGCGATGCCGCCGCCCTTGAAGTACTCGTCCTGGCGATTGAACGCGGGCACCGGAAGCTCGCTGATCTGCGCGCCAGCTTGCGCCAGTTTCTTCAGCGCACGCTCGAACGCGTTGTCCACCTCGGGATCCAGATCTTCCAGCGCCATGGATCGCGGCAGCAGGAGCCGCAGGCCTTTTGCGGACATGGCGGGCAATTCACCACCTTCACCGCTGAGCACCGCGTCATACGATGCACAGCAGGGCACGCTGTTCGCGAGCGGCCCGACGGAGTCGAGCGTGTACGAAAGCGCAAACGCGCCATCTCGCGGCACGCGCCGTGCGGTCGGCTTGAAGCCGACGATGCCGCAGAGCGCCGCAGGCCCGCGGATCGAGCCGCGCGTGTCGGAGCCGAGCGCCATGGCGCACATGCCTTCGGCCTGCGCGACCGCGGCCCCGGAGGAAGAGCCGCCCGGCACGCGCGCCGCGCGCCGGTCCCACGGGTTGCGCGGCGTGCCGTAGTGCGGATTCAAGCCGACGCCGCCGAAGGCAAATTCCACCATGTTGGTGCGGCCGATGAAGATCGCGCCGGCGGCGCGCAGGCGCGCGACGGCTGCGGCGTCCTGTTTTGCCTCGATGGCGAGCACCTTGGAGCCGGCGCGCGTCACGTCGCCGGCGAGGTCGAACAAATCCTTGAGCGAGACCGGCAGCCCGTCGACCGGCGAGCGGCGCACGCCGCGCTGGCGCAGCTTGTCGGCGTGATCCGCCTCGGCGCGCGCGCTCTCGGCGTAGACCTTGAGAAAGGCGCGCGCGCCTTCGCCATAGGGCGCCGAGATCTTCGCGAGCGCCTGCTCGACGAGCTCGCGGCTCGTCGTGCGACCGGCGATGAGATCGCGCTCGAGCTGGGCTACAGTCCACATGGGCGAAATAGTATGCGAGAAAGGCTCGCTAACTTACTCTTCGGCGGCAGCTGTTTCGTGTGCCGCGGCGCGGCCCGCGCGCCGCTCTGCGCGCAATGCGAAGCCGAGCTGCCGCGGCTCGAGCGGCCGCTTTGCCCGCGCTGCGCGCTCGAGTCCCCCGGCGGCGCCATCTGCGGACGCTGTCTCAGCCAATCGCCGGCCTACGATGCGACGCATGCCGCGCTCGCCTACGACTTTCCCGCCGATACGCTGGTGCATGCGCTCAAATTTCGCGGTGAGCTCGCGCTCGCGCCGCTGCTCGCCGGCCTCTTGGCCGACAAGCTGCGCGGCGACCGCGTCGATCACGTCGTCCCGGTGCCCCTGTCGGCCGAGCGCCTGCGCCGGCGCGGCTACAACCAGGCGGTGGAAATTGCGCGGCATCTGCGCAAGGACGCGCTCGAGCTCGCGCTGTGCGAGCGCACGCGCGACGCGCCGCCACAGATCGAGCTGCCCTACGCCGAACGCCAGCGCAATGTGCGCGGCGCCTTCCGCTGCACTCGCGCGCTCATCGGCGCCAGGGTCGCGGTGGTCGACGACGTCATGACCACCGGCGCGACGCTCGACGAAATGGCGCGCACGTTGAAAGCGGCGGGCGCGATGCATGTGGTCAACTGGGTCGTTGCCCGCACCCTGCCGCATGCTTGACATCGTCCTCGTCCAGCCCGAGATCCCGCCGAACACCGGCAACGTGATCCGGCTCGCGGCGAACACCGGCGCGCGCCTGCACCTGGTGCGGCCGCTCGGCTTCTCGCTCGACGACAAGCAGCTGAAGCGCGCCGGGCTCGACTACCACGAGTACGCGCGCGTCGCGGTGCATGACTCATGGCAGGCGTTTGCAAAGACCATGACCGAGCGGCGCATGTTCGCCTTCGCGACGAGCGGCGAACGGCTTTTCACCGACGTGCGCTATGCGCGCGACGACGTGCTGGTATTCGGCGCGGAGCCGAAAGGGCTGCCGCCCACCGTCCTCGCGCATTTCGCGCCCGACATGCGGCTGCGCCTGCCGATGCGGCCGGGCAACCGCAGCCTCAACCTCTCGAACGCAGTCGCAGTGGCGCTGTTCGAGGCCTGGCGCCAGCTCGATTACATCGGGAGCAAGCCCGATGCGGGCTAGCAGGCTCGCGATCGTGCTCACCGCGGCGGCTTGCGCTCCAGTGGCGTACATCGAACCCTCGGGCGTCGATACCGCCAGCCTGCGGATCGAGAACCAGGGTCCGGCGATCTTCGGCTATGAGCTCGAGGCCGTTACGTATGAGAACGCGGCCGCCTGCAGCGGCAAGCTGCGGCTCACGAACGCACGGGCCTTGCCTCGCGGGGTCACCCATACCGTGCAGGTCGCGGCGGGCGCCGACTTCACGTTAACGCTGCGAGGCTCCGGTGGCGGTGCCACGCGGACCGATTCCTGTGCGCTCGCCGGGACCTTCACTCCCGGCGCAGGAGAGCGGTACGTGGCGATTTTTCGGGCCGACGGGAGCAAGTGCGACCTCTTGTTCCTGCGCCAGCAAACCGCGCCCGGCGGCGCACGCCGTTATGGCCGCGACGCGAGCTACCGCCCGCGGCAAGAGCCAGCCTGCCTCTAGCCCCTACCGCTCCATCTTCGATTCACGGGCGAGCAGACGCTCGACCGCGGCCGCGGGTGCGAGGCGGCCTTCGAGCACGGCGCTCACGGCTTCGGTCACCGGCATCTCCACGCCGCGTGACGCGGCGAGCTTGGCCGCTTCGCGGGCGGAGTGCACTCCCTCGGCGACGTGGCCGAGGTTGGCAACGACGTCCTTGAGCGAGCGGCCGCGCGCGAGCTCGAGCCCGACGCGGCGGTTGCGCGAAAGGTCGCCCGTGGCGGTCAGGATCAGATCGCCCGCGCCCGCGAGCCCCATGAACGTTTCCGGCTGCCCGCCGAGCGCCGTGCCGAGCCGCGCGATTTCGGCAAGCCCGCGCGTGATCAGCGCGGCGCGCGCGTTCAGGCCGAGGCCCAGGCCATCGGAGATGCCGGCGGCGATGGCCATCACATTCTTCACCGCGCCGCCGATCTCGACGCCGACCAGATCCGAGCTGTAGTACACGCGCATGCGTCCGCCGTGCAGCAGCGCCGCGGCTTCGCGCGCGAACGCGGCGTCGCGCGAGGCGAGCGTGAGCGCGCAGGGCAAGCCGCGCGCCACTTCTTCGGCGAACGAGGGTCCGGAGAGCGCGCCGCAGCGGGCGCCTTTGCCGAGCACGGCGGCCGCGATCTGGTGCGGCAGCTCGCCGCTGCCTTCCTCGAAGCCCTTGCACAGCCACACGAGCGGCACTGCCCCGGCGAGCTGGCCGAGCAAATCGCGCAGCCCCGCCACGGGAGTGGCGGCGAGCACCAGACGCGCGCCCTGCGTCGCCTCGGCGAGATCGGCGCTGACTTTTACCGTCGAGGGCAGCTCGAAGCCGGGGAGATAACGGTCGTTGCGCCGGGAGGTGCCGATGGTGGCGGCCTGCGCGGCATCGCGCGCCCACAGTGTCACCTCGAGGCGCGCGGCGAGCACGCAGCTGATCGCGGTGCCCCAGGCGCCAGCGCCGAGCACCGCAACCCCCATCTCAGTTGCGCGCGACTTCGATGCGCGGCCCGAGCTGCGTCGGCGCCGCGTTCTGCTGTTGCTGCAGGTAGAGCGCCTCGAACGAGAGCGGTGCGAGGATCACCGGCGGGAAGCCGCCGCGCGAGATCATGTCGGAGATCGTCTCGCGAAGGTACGGATAGATCACTGTCGGGCAGGCGATGCCGAGCAGCGCTCCGAGCTCTTCGGCCGGCACGCCGCGCAGCGCGAAGATGCCCGCCTGGCGCGCCTCGGCGAGAAACAGCGTGCGCTCACCGACGCGCGCCGTCACCGTCGCGGTCACCGTGACTTCGTAATAGCCCTCGGCGAAATTCTCCGCCCCGGTGTTGATCTGCACCTCGAGCTGCGGCTGCACTTGCTCGAGAAACACCTTCGGCGCGTGCGGGATCTCGAGCGACATGTCCTTCACGTACATCTTTTCGATCTGGAACGTGGCGGGCTGCGGCTGCTGCGCTTCGGTCATGAGGAAGCTTTCAGTAGTGGATCGAGGCCGCCTTGGCGGTCGAGGTCGTAGAGATCGTCGCAGCCGCCGATGTGGCGCGCGCCGATCCAGATCTGCGGCACGGTGCGCCGGCCGCCGCTCTTCTGCATCATCTCGGCGCGGCGCGCGGGCTCCAGATCGACGCGGATCTTGTCGAGCTTCACGCCCTTCTCGACGAGCAGCCGCTCGGCCGCCTGGCAGAAGGGGCAGGCCGCGGTGCAGTACATCAGCACTTTCAATTATTTCTCCACCCTCATTTTTCCACTGGCAGCCCAGCCTGCTGCCACGCGCTGATGCCGCCGGAAAGATTCACCACGCGCGTGAAGCCCTGTCGCTTGAGCGCCGCGGCGGCCTTCGCCGCGCGCTCGCCGCCGTCGCAATACACGATCACCGGACGATCCTTGCGTTTCGCAAGATCCGCACCCGGCGATTCGAGCCGCGCGAGCGGCAGGTTCTTCGCGCCGAGCACATGGCCCGCGGCGAACTCACCCGGATCGCGCACGTCGACGACGAGCGCATCCTCGCGATTGATGAGCTGCGTCGCCTGCGTCGGATTCACCCAGGGCCCGCCGGTACTGCGGCGCACGAACGGCCACAGCAGCATGCCGCCGGAGACGAAGGCGACGGCGATGAGAAGGAGGTTGTTGCGGACGAAATCCACGAAGCCGGACATTATAATTGAGCGAGATGCCGAATCCTCCAATGCGGCTCGTGCTGCTGCGTCACGGCGAGTCGACGTGGAACCGGGAGAACCGCTTCACCGGCTGGACCGACGTCGATCTGTCGAGCGCCGGCATCGAAGAGGCGCGCGCCGCGGGGCGGCTGATCAAATCGGCGGGCCTCGACTTCGATCTCGCGTTTACTTCGGTTCTCAAGCGCGCCATCCGCACGCTGTGGATCGCGCTCGACGAACTCGAGCGCATGTGGCTGCCGGTCGAGAACAGCTGGCGGCTGAACGAGCGCCATTACGGCGCGCTGCAGGGCCTGAACAAGGCCGAGATGGCCGCCAAGTTCGGCGAAGACCAAGTGCATACGTGGCGGCGCAGCTACGACATCCCGCCGCCCGCGCTCTCCTTGGATGACGAAAGGTATGAGGCAAGGGATCCGCGCTATGCGGGTGTCAGCGTGCCGCGCACCGAATGTCTCAAGGACACCGTCGCGCGCGTGATCCCCTACTGGAATTCCACCATCGCGCCCGCGCTACGCGCCGGTCGGCGCGTTCTCGTGGCGGCGCACGGCAATTCCCTGCGCGCGCTGGTGAAGCATCTCGACGGCATCGGCGACGCCGAAATTGTCGGGCTGAACATCCCCACCGGCATCCCGCTCGTCTACGAGCTCGACGCCGCGCTGCGTCCCTCGAAGCACTACTACCTCGGCGACGCCGAGGAGCTCGCCCGACGCATCGCGGCCGTCTCGGCGCAAGGCAAGGCCAAGGTCTGACGCGCCTCGTTTCGTTCGCTCTCGCCTGCGCCGCGCTCGCGGCACAGGCGGCGCCGAACGAGCGCGACCTGCAGGCGCTGCGCAGCCGCATCCAGGCGCTGCAAACCGAGCTGGAGGCGAAGGAGGCAGCCCGCAGCGAAGCGCGCGATGCCCTGCGCGACTCCGAGCGCGCCATATCGAATGCCAATCGCACGCTCGCCGCGCTGCAGGCCGAGGACCGGCAGCTGCGCATCGAAACCGCCAGCCTGGCCGCGCAACGCCAGGGGCTCGAGCGTGCGCTCGCCGAGCGCCAGGCCGCGGTCGAGCGCGTGCTGCTTGCGCGCCAGGCGTTCGCGGCGCCGGACGTGCTGCGCGCGGCGCTTTCCGGCGACGATCCGGCGGACTTCGGCCGGCGCCTGCATTACGTCGGCTACGTCTCGCGCGCCGCGGCGGCGCTCATCGCCGGCTATCGCGCCGATCTGGAGACATTGGCGCGCCTCGAGCGCGAGGCGCAGGCGAAGCGCGAGCGCCTGCGCTCGGTGGGCGAGGCGAGCCGCGCCGACCGCGAGAAGATCCTGCGCGAGCGCGAGGCGCGCCGCCTGCTGCTCGCGCGCGCCGCCGACGAGATCCGCCGGAGTCGCCGCGAAATCAACGTTCTGCGCGCCGATGAAGGGCGCCTTGCGCGCTTGGTCGAGGGCCTCGGGCGCGTGCTCGCCCGGGTGGAGGCCGTCCCTGAAAAAAGTTCACAAGTCGAAGCCTTCTCCCGCCTGCGCGGCAAGCTGCGCCTGCCGGTGCGGGGGGAACTGGCCGGACGTTTCGGCGCTCCAAGAGGAGCGAGCGGCATCGAGGCGAAGGGCGTGTTCATCCGCGCGCCGGAGGGCGAGCCCGTCAGGGCGGTGGCACGCGGGCAGGTGGTCTACGCCGACTGGATGCGGGGCTTCGGCAACCTGATGATCGTGGACCACGGCGAGAACTATCTGTCGATTTACGCGAACAGCGAGGCGCTGCTCAAGCAGGTCGGCGACGCCGTCGCCGCGGGCGAGGCCCTGGCGACCACCGGATCGACCGGTGGCAACGAGGAAACCGGTTTATACTTTGAATTGCGGCATTTAGGCCGCGCCTTTGACCCCTTACGCTGGGTCAAGTTGAAATAAGCGATCCCCACACATGCAAAAGCTTCGCAGCATCGGATTCATCCTCGTCGGCGCCGTCGCCGGGGTCCTGATCAGCCTCAACTTCCAGGCGATCGCCGACCGCGCCGCACGCACGCCGCTGCCGATCGAGGAGCTGCGGGCCTTCACCGAAGTGTTCGGCGCGATCAAGACCAACTACGTCGAGCCGGTCGAGGACAAGAAGCTCATCACCGAAGCGATCAACGGCATGCTGACGGGGCTCGACCCGCACTCCGCCTACCTCGACCAGGAGGCGTTCCGCGAGCTGCAGGTCGGCACCCAGGGCCAGTTCGGCGGCCTCGGCATCGAGGTCGGCATGGAAGACGGCTTCGTCAAGGTGATCTCGCCGATCGAGGACACGCCCGCGTTCAAGGCCGGCGTCAAGCCGGGCGATCTCATCGTCAAGCTCGACGACACGCCGGTGAAGGGCATGACGCTGAACGACGCCGTGAAGCGCATGCGCGGCAAGCCGAATACCCAGATCACGCTCACCATCACCCGCAAGGGCGAGAGCGCGCCGATCATCGTCACGCTGACGCGAGCGATCATCAAGGTGCAGAGCGTGAAGTCGAAGATGATCGAGCCCGGCTTCGCCTGGCTGCGCGTGTCGCAGTTCCAGGAAGCGACCGCCGAGAACATGGTCAAGCACCTCGACGGGCTCTTCAAGCAGGGACAGGTGAAGGGCTTGATCCTCGATCTGCGCGGCGATCCGGGCGGCCTCTTGCACGGCGCGGTGGCGATCAGCTCCGCGTTCCTGCCGCCGAAATCGCTGGTGGTGTCGACCGACGGCCGCGCCGAGGACGCGCGCAAGAAGTTCTACGCTTCCCCCGACGACTACGCGCGCCGCGGCGACGACGTGCTGAAGGCGCTGCCGCAGGCCGTGAAGAGCGTGCCGATGGTGGTGCTGGTGAACGGCGGCTCGGCTTCGGCGTCCGAGATCGTCGCGGGCGCGCTGCAGGACCACAAGCGCGCCAAAGTCATGGGCACGCAGAGCTTCGGCAAGGGCTCGGTGCAGACCATCATGCCGCTCGGCAACAACACCGCGATCAAGCTGACAACGGCGCGCTACTACACGCCGGGCGGGCGCTCGATCCAGGCGCTCGGCATCACGCCCGACATCATCGTCGAGGATCCGAGCGACACCGCGACGCGCGTGCGCGAAGCCGATCTTCAGCGCCACCTCGAGAACGGCAAGGCCGAAGCGAAGAAGGAAGCCGAGAAGGGCAAAGAGGCCACGCCGCGCGTGCGCACCGTGCCGGCGCCCTCGCCGGCCGAGATGAAGCCGATCGAGTTTGGCTCCAAGGAAGACTTCCAGCTCTCGCAGGCGATCGCCTTCCTGAAGGGCGAGCCGGTGAAGAGCCAGGCCCCGACGGTCGCGCAGACCAAGACGAATTAACGACCAGCAGCTTCTCCGCTACAGCCGCCACATCCTCCTCGCCGAGATCGGCGTGGAGGGGCAGGAGAAGCTGCGCGCGAGCCGCGTGCTCGTCATCGGCGCGGGCGGCCTCGGTTCTCCCGCCGCTCTCTACCTCGCCGCCGCCGGCGTCGGGCGCCTGTCCCTCGCCGACTCCGACAAGGTCGACCTCACCAACCTGCAGCGTCAGATCCTCTACCGCACCGACGCGGTGGGCACGCCCAAAGTCGACGCCGCCGCAGCCACCTTGCATGCCATCAACCCGGAGGTGGAGATCGTGCCGATTGCCGCACGCGTCAAAGCCGCCGAGCTCGATGCGCTCGCCGCGAACTGCGATGTGGTGCTCGATTGCTCGGACAACTTCGCCACGCGCCACGCCGTGAACCGCACCTGCGTCGCGCACCGCAAGCCTCTCGTCTCGGGCGCAGCGATCCGCTTCGACGCCCAACTCATGGTCTTCGACCTCCGGAAAAGCGATGCGCCGTGCTACGCGTGCCTTTTCCCGGAGGGTGCCGAAGTCGAAGAAGTCCAGTGCTCGCAAATGGGCGTCTTCGCGCCGCTCACCGGCATGGTCGGTGCGATCCAGGCGATGGAAGCCATCAAGCTGATCGTCGGCACCGGCGAGTCGCTCAACGGCCGGCTGCTGCTCATCGACGCCCATGCCGCCGACTGGCGCACGGTCAAAGTCTCGAAGGATCCCGCCTGCGCGGTCTGCGGTTAGGCCAGTAAGAATTTGCGCTGCGCGGAGAAGCTCTCGCTCGGCTTGCGCGCAAAGCCGCTCTTGCCGAACTGGTGCATGCAGCCGATCGCGTAGCGCAGGATCGCGGCTGCGCGGCTCGCGGCGTCGCCGTCCTCGGCGATGCGCAGCGACTGCTTGAGGGTCGCCTCGAAGCGGTCGAAGAACTGGTTGACGCGCGTCTGCAGCCGCTCGTGCTCGCCCACCAGAGCGTCGCCGGTCATGACGCGCACCATGCCGGGATTCTTCTCGGCGAAGGCAAGCAGCATCTCGGTGAGCTGCTCGGCCTGCTTGCGGCCGTCGGCCTCGTCCTGCGTGATGCGGTTGGCGAGCGTGAACACGGAATTCTCGATGAACTCGATCAGGCCCTCGTACATCTGCGCTTTCGAGGCGAAATGGCGGTAGAGCGCGGCTTCGGACACGCCGAGGCTCTCGGCCAGCGCGGCGGTGGTAATGCGTTCCCATTTCGGCGCCTCGAGCATCTGCGCGAGGGCTTTCAGAATCTCGAGCTTGCGTTCGCCTTTGGCGCGGGGCATTAGGGAGGACTGCGGCGCGAGCATTCTAAGCCGAGCTCGTTCGGAAAACCAAGCGGGGCAGTTCGAGGACCGAGGCGACGCGCAGATCGACGAACGGCACGCGCCGGCGCTCGCTCGATACCCACACGGTCGACATGCCCAGGCGGTGCGCCGCGCGCAGGTTCTCGAGCGCGTCGTCGACGAACGCGCAGCGGTGCGCATCGAGATGATGCTTGCGCAGCAGGAAGTGAAAGCCGTGCAGCGCGGGCTTGCCGCGATAGCGCGCATCCTCGATGCTGTAGACGCCGTCGAAGGTGCGCCCCATTCCCATGATGCGCAGCACCTCCTCGACGTAATGGCGCGGCGCGTTGGAGAACACGAGCTTCGTCCCCCCGAGCAGGCGCAAGGCATGTTTCAGCGCGTTCTCATGCACCACCATCTCGGCGAGCTCGGGGAAGACGTGCGTTTCGCGCAGAAAATGGCGCGGATCGGCGCCGTGGTGGCGCATCAGGCCGTTCAGCGTGGTGCCGTAGGTGCGCCAGAAGCGCTGCCGGATCTCGTTCGCCCCCGCCTCGTCGACGTCGAAATAGCGCCGCAGGTAGGCGTTGATCTGCTCGTGCATCGACGGAAAGATGCGCGCGCGGGCGTCGTGCAGCGTGTTGTCCAAATCGAAGATCCACACCCGCCGCGAGGGCGGCAGACGAGCGATCCTCACACTACTTGCTGCGGATGAGGGTGCCGACGCCCTGGTCGGTGAGCACTTCGAGGAGCAGCGCGTGCGGCACGCGGCCGTCGATGATGTGTACGCTCTTCACGCCGTTTCTCGCCGCGTCGAGCGCCGAGCCGATCTTCGGCAGCATGCCGCCCGAGATCACGCCCTTGTGGACGAGGTCGTCGATCTTCTTCGGCGTGAGCCCGGTCAGCAGCTTGCCCTGCTTGTCGAGCACGCCGGGCGTGTTGGTCATGACGACCAGCTTCTCGGCCGCGAGGATCTCGGCGAGCTTGCCGGCGACGAGGTCGGAGTTGATGTTGTAGGTGATGCCGTCGGCGCCGGTGCCGATCGGCGCCACCACCGGGATGAAGCCGCCAGCCTCGAGCGCCTGGATCACCGCGGGATCGATCGACTCGATCTCGCCGACCTGACCGAGGTCGATGGTACCGTTCTCCTTAGAGGGCAGCAGCATCTTGCGCGCGCGAATGAAGTTGCCATCCTGCCCGGTGAGGCCCACCGCCTTGCCGCCTGCCTGGTTGATGAGCTCGACCACTTCCTTGTTCACCTGGCCGCCGAGCACCATCTCGACGATGTCCATGGTCTCGGCGTCGGTGACGCGCATGCCCTGGATGAACTCGCCCTTCTTTCCCAGGCGCGTGAGGAGCTGCTCGATCTGCGG
>DASXRW010000041.1:0-7398 GCA_036506355.1 Burkholderiales bacterium | reverse complement strand
TCGCCAATGGCGCAGATCGCGGCGTCGGCCGGGATGCCGGCCTCGCGCAGGATCTCGATGGCGCGCAGGCCGACGCGCGGCGTCTGCTCGGCGGGCTTGGCGATCACGGTGTTGCCGGCGGCAAGCGCGGCCGCGACCTGGCCGGTGAAGATGGCGAGCGGAAAATTCCAGGGGCTGATGCACGCGAAGACGCCGCGGCCGTGCAGATGCAGCTCGTTACGCTCGCCGGCGGGGCCTGCCAGCACCTTGGGCTCGGCGAAATGCTGGCGCGCCTGCAGCGCATAGTAGCGGCAGAAATCGGCCGCCTCGCGCACCTCGGCGACCGCGTCGGCGTAGGTGCGGCCGCCCTCGCGCACGATGAGCGAGACGAGGTCGGCGATGCGGCCTTCGAGCAGTTCCGCGGCAGCTTCCAGGTGCGCGGCGCGCTTTGCGGCCGGCGTGCCTGACCAGGCTTCGAACGCGCCCGCGGCGCGCGCGATCGAGGCTTGCAGCTCGCCGGGCGAAGTGGAAGCGACGGCAGCCAGCGGCCGGTCGCCCGCGATCTTCTGGCGTAAGGCGTCGAGCACGTCGCGGCGCGAGAGGTCGAGGCCCAGCGAGTTCAGGCGGTCGGGGTAGAGGTTGCGCGGCAACGGGATGCGCTCGTCGGGAACGTAAGGCTCGGGCAGGTGTGCGAGCGGATCGGCGACGAGGCGCTCGAGCGGCACGTCGGGGTCCGCGATCTGGTGCACGAAGGAGGTGTTGGCGCCGTTCTCGAGCATGCGGCGCACGAGGTAGGGCAGGAGGTCGGTGAAGCTGCCGACCGGCGCATACATCCTCACTGTGACTTTTCGTTCGGCAAGTAGCGCCTCGTAGAGCGCGTCGCCCATGCCGACGAGTTTCTGGAACTCGTAAACCCCCCGGCCCTCCGGGCCACCCCCCTTATCAGGGGGGCAAAGCTCGAGGATCGTCGCGACCGTACGGCAGTTATGCGTGGCAAAGGCCGGGTAGATGGCATCGGGTGCGTTGAGGAGGGTCGTAGCGCAGGCGACGTACGAGAGATCGGTGACCGCCTTGCGCGTGAACACCGGATAGTCCGGCATGCCGAGCTGCTGGGCGCGCTTCACCTCGCTGTCCCAGTAAGCGCCTTTGACGAGGCGGATCGGCAGCCGGCGGCGCGCCTGGCGGCCGAGCGCGACCAGCCATTCGCACACCGGCAGCGCGCGCTTCTGGTACGCCTGCACCGCGAGGCCGGGGGTGAATTCCTGCGCGAGCGCGGCGTGCAGGTCGAGCGTGAGCTCGAGACGCTCGGATTCCTCGGCATCGATGGTGAAGCCGATGCCGCGCTCGGTGGCGAGGCGCGCCAGCTCCTGCAGGCGGGGCAGGAGCTCGGCAAAGACGCGCGAGCGCTTGGCTTCCTCGAAGCGCGGATGCAGCGCCGAGAGCTTGATGGAGATGGTGTCGGGCGCACGGACCTGCTGGATGGCGTGCGCATAAAGCTTCATGTAGTGCGCGGCGTCGGCCGCGGTGCGCGCGGCTTCGCCGAGCATGTCGTAGGAATGCACGAAGGGCGCGTGCTCGGCGCCGCGGCGCACCGCGTCCTCGATGGACTCGGCGAGCACGAACTGCTCGGCGAGGATGCGCATCGCCTGGCGCACCGCGGCGCGCACCACCGGCTCGCCCAAGCGCGCGACGATGTGCTTGAGGGGCGAGGGCTCGTCGTGCCAGCGCGCGAGCTTGCCGGTGAGGAGGAGCGCCCAATCGGCGGCGCTGGCGAGCAGCGAATCGTCGCGGCTCGGCGCCCAGTCGCCTTGCGAAAATTTTTCCCGGAGGAGCGAATCTGCCGTCGCCGCGTCGGGGATGCGGAGCAAGGCCTCCGCCACGCACATCAGGGCGACGCCTTCGCGCGTCGAGAGCCCGTAATGCCTCAGGAACGATTCGGCGCTGAGCGGTCCCGGCGGGGTGGCGCGCACGCGCTGCGCGAGCCGCAGCGCGGTCGCTTCGATGGCGGCGCCGCTCTTCGGCTGGAGCGCGCGCAGGCGCGCGAGCGCCTCGGCTTCGGGCAGGCGGTGGTGGCGCCGAATTTTGGAAAATGAGTCGGCGAGTTCGTCGGGCAATATAATCACCGGGCAAAATCCTAGCGGAAGACAGATGGCGGCATCATCCGCACCGAAGATTCTCTGGCAACCGGGCGAGCGCGCCATCGAAGAGGCGCAGCTCACGCAGTTCGCGCGCCAGGTGATCCGCAAGCGCAAGCTCGAGGTCAACAGCTACCCCGAGTTCTACCGCTGGTCGGTCGACAACCCCGAGGAGTTCTGGTCCGACGCCTGGGAGTCCTGCGGCGTCATCGCCGCGCGCAAAGGCTCGACGGTGCTCGCCGACGGCGACAAGATGCCGGGCGCGCACTGGTTCCCCGAGGCGCGCCTCAACCTCGCGCAGAACCTGCTGCGCCGCGGCGACCGCGGCGACGCGTTCGTGTTCTGGGACGAGACCGGCTTCAAGCGGCGCTTGAGCTACTCCGATCTCACGAGCGATGTCTCGCGCGCCGCGCAGGCGTTGCAGGCGCTCGGGCTGCGCGCAGGAGACCGGGTGGCGGCGTTCATCCCCAATATTCCCGAAGCGGGCATGCTGGCACTCGCCGCGCTGTCGCAGGGGATCGTCTGGTCGTCGTGCTCGCCGGACTTCGGCGTCGAAGGCGTGCTCGAGCGCTTCGGCCAGATCGAGCCGAAGCTGCTGTTCTGTGCGGACGGCTACCACTACAACGGCGAGCGCCACGATTCGCTCGCGCGCGTGCGCGCCATCGCGGAGAAATTGCCGACGCTGCGCAAAGTGGTCGTCGTGCCGCAGCTCGATCCGCGGGTGGATGTGTCGGACATTCCCAAGGCGGTGACGCTCGACGAATGGCTGCGCCGTTACCAGCCGGCCGATATCAACTATGCGCAGCTGCCCTTCGAGCATCCGGTGTTCATTCTGTTCACGTCGGGCACGACCGGCACGCCGAAATGCATCGTGCACGGTGCGGGCGGCACGCTGCTGCAGAGCCTGAAGACCTACAAGCTGCATTTCGATGTGCGGGCGGGCGACCGCTTCTTCTATTACTGCACCACCAACTGGGTGGTGTGGAACGTGCTCTTCATGGCCCTCGGCGCCGAGGCGAGCGTCATGCTCTACGACGGCTCGCCGTTCGCGAAAGGCGGCCGCATCCTCTTCGATTACGCCGAGAAGGAGCGCTTCACGCACTTCGGCACTTCGGCGAAATTCATCGACGCCTGCGCCAAGCGCGATCTGCGGCCGGCCGACACGCACGAGCTCGCGGCGCTGCGCATGGTGATTTCGACCGGCTCGCCGCTGGTGGCCGAGAGCTACGACTATGTCTATGACGCATGGAAGCAGGACGTGTGCCTCGCGTCGATCTCGGGCGGGACCGACATCATGGGCGCCTTCGTCGACGCCAACGCGGTGCTGCCGGTGTATCGCGGCGAGATGCAGTGCCGCTCGCTCGGCATGGCGATCGAGGTCTTCGATGAACAAGGGAACCCGGTGGAGAACCAGAAAGGCGAGCTGGTCTGCACTAAGCCGTTCCCCTCTATGCCGCTCGGCTTCTGGAACGATCGCGGCGCCGAGCGCTACCACGCGGCGTATTTCGCCAAGTACCCGAATGTCTGGTGCCACGGCGACTGGTCGGAGCTCACCGAGCGCGGCACGATGATCGTCTACGGCCGCTCGGATGCGACGCTCAATCCCGGCGGCGTGCGCATCGGCACCGCGGAGATCTACCGCGTGGTCGAGCGCGTAGACGAGGTGGAAGAATCGGTAGCCATCGGCCAGCTCTGGCCGCCGGACAATCCGACCGACACGCGCGTGGTGCTCTTCGTCAAGTTGCGGCCGGGCTATTCGCTCGACCCGCATCTCGAGGACCGCATCCGTGCCGACATCAAGCGGCAGGCTTCGCCGCGCCACGTGCCGGCGCGCATCGTCCAGGTGCCCGATATCCCGCGCACCAAGAACGGCAAGGTGGTGGAGCTCGCCGTGAAAGCCGTGGTGCATGGCATGCCGGTGCCGAACACCGACGCGCTCGCCAATCCGGAAGCGCTGGACTACTTCGAGAACGTCCCAGAGCTCGCCACCTGAATCAGGAAATCAGGGACAGACCACGTTTTCGCTTTCCGGACGCCAGGAAAACACGCGGAAAACGTGGTCTGTCCCTGATTTCGATTGATTTCTGGAGCTCGCGACCTAGCCTTACGACGCGATGTACGTCCGCAGCGCCTGCGCCTCTTGCGCGGTCTCCTCGAGCTTGATCTTGACTAGGTCGCCGATCGACACCAGCCCGAGCAGCTTGCCGTCCTCGACTACCGGCAAATGACGGAAGCGGCGCGCGGTCATTAGCCCCAGCGCTTCGTCGACCGGCATCGACAGCCGGCCGACGACCAGGCTGCAGGTCATCCGCGCCTCGACCGGCAGTCGGTCGAAGTCGCGGTCGCCGTCGGCGTACAGCCGCACCATGTCGCGCTCGGTAAAGATGCCGACCGGGCAGCCCTCGGCGTCGGGCACCAGCACCGCGCCGACCTTCTCGGCGTGCATGGTGCGGATCGCGTCGGCGACGCTCGACTTGGCCGACACCGTGACCAGGCGGCGGCCCTTGGCCGCCAATACATCCTGCAGCTTCATCGGCACCTCCCGCGTTGTTCGCGACCTAGCCCAGGATCTCGCCGATGTGGTTCCGGGTGTCGAGGTCCGAGATGAATTGCCGCAGGTCGGGCCCAAGTGCATCGCGAGCCGACACGATGCCGATCGGCCGCGCGTTCTTGACGACCGGAACGTGCCGGAAGCCGCCCTCGTACATGAGGTGCAGCGCGTGCCCGAAGGGCCGGTCGGACTCGATGGTGCGGGGGTTCGACGTCATCACCTCGGCGACCCGCGTCGCTTTGGGATCGCGTCCTTCCGCAATGACGCGGAACAATGCATCGCGTTCGGTGAAGATTCCCGCGAGGCGGTCATTGTCGACGATCAGGATCGCACCGATACGGTGGCGCTTCATGAGTTGCGCTGCCGCCGCCACCGTGATGTCGCTATTCGCGGTGACGGGCCTCTGATCCTCGATGATGGTGCGAACGGGCCGGTCCGGCATGGGACACCTCCTCGGAAAAACAAATCTACTCTCAACCGGCCTTATTGCAGCGCAAATTCTTTATTGCATTGCAAAAGCTGCCTTCATAACATTCGAGGCGATGAGCGACCTTAGCGGAAAGGTTGCCGTGATCACCGGCTCGACGAGCGGCATCGGCCTGGGCATCGCCCGGGCGCTCGCCGGGGCGGGAGCCGACCTGATGCTGAACGGCTTCGGCGAGGCCGCGGCGATCGAGGCGCTGCGCGCGCAGCTTGGCGCGGAATTCAAAGTGAGGACGCGCTACGACGGCGCCGATCTCGCCCAGCCGGCGGAAGTGCGCCATCTCGTCGAGCGCGCGATCGCCGAGCTCGGCCGGGTCGACGTGCTGGTGAACAACGCCGGCATCCAGCATGTCGCGCCGGTCGAGGAGTTTCCGGACGAGCGCTGGGATGCCGTGATCGCGATCAACCTGTCGGCGAACTTCCACGCCATCAAGGCGGCGCTGCCGCAGATGAAGCAGCGCGGCTGGGGCCGCATCATCAACATCGCCTCCGCGCATGGGCTGGTCGCCTCGACCAACAAGGTGGCGTACGTCACGGCCAAGCACGGCGTCGTCGGTCTCACCAAGGTGGTGGCGCTTGAAACCGCGGCCACCGGCATCACCTGCAATGCGATATGCCCGGGCTGGGTGCTCACGCCGCTGGTGCAGAAACAGATCGACGAGCTCGCGCGCCGCGAAAAGATCGCGCAAGGCGAGGCGAAGCGGCGGCTACTCGCCGAGAAGCAGCCGTCGGGCGAATTCGTCACGACGGAGCAGATCGGTGCGCTCGCGCTGTACTTGTGCTCGGACGCCGCGGCGCAGATCCGGGGAGCGGCGCTGTCCATTGATGGAGGCTGGACCGCGCAGTAAAGCTTTTCTCACCTGACGCATGAACGCAGCTCATGCGCCGGGCGGCTAAAATGCTGCAGTGCGTCAACAATATTTTCAGGCCCTCGGCAACGGCAGCTTTCACCGCATTGCCTACACGGATTGGGGCCAGGTCGACAATCCGCATGCCGTCGTCTGCGTGCACGGCCTTGCGCGCAACAGCCGCGATTTCGACTATCTCGCGGCCGCGCTCACGCCCGAATGCCGCGTGGTGTGCATGGATGTCGCCGGCCGCGGCGAGAGCGACTGGCTCGACAAGTCGGAGTACACGTTCTCGACCTACCAGAGCGACGCCGCGGCAATGCTGTCGCGCGCCAGCGCGCCGGCCGGCAACCGCGAGTCCGCCATCGATCTGAAAATCGACTGGGTCGGCACGTCGATGGGCGGGCTGATCGGCCTGTTTCTCGCCGCCAAGAAGAATTCGCCGATCCGGCGCCTGGTGCTGAACGACGTCGGGGCGCTCATTCCGTGGAGCGCGCTCTTCCGCATGAAGGGCTACATCACGCGCGGCAGGCGCTTCTCGAGCGAAGCGGAGGTCGAGACCTATCTTCGCAAGGTGTGCGCGCCATTCGGCGCGCTTGCCGACGAGCACTGGGAGCACATGGCGCGGCACGGCGCGCGGCGCGATGCGGACGGGTCGCTCCAGCTGCGCTACGACCCGGCGACCGGCGAGGGCCTGCACGGCCATATCGATCCGGAATTCCCGATCGGCCCGGATCTCTTGCGCGGCATCGACCTGTGGAACATCTGGAGCAAGCTCGAGTGCCCGACGCTCGTGCTGCACGGCGCGCAGTCGGAGGTCTTGCTGCCGGCGACGCTGGCGGAGATGCGCAGCCGCAAGCCCGACGTCCAGGTGGTCGAGTTCGAAGGCGTCGGCCATGCGCCCTCCCTGATGAACCCGGAACAGATCGCCGTGGTGAAGGAATTTCTGCTGCAGTGAAGGCGCTTCTCGCGCTGTTGATCGTCAGCGCCCAGGCGGCGGCCGAGCCGCTCCCGGCGCTGCACGCCGCGCGCGACGGCGTCACCGCGTCCGGCGTCTCATCCGGCGGCTACATGGCGGTGCAGCTGCAGGTCGCGCATTCCGCAAATGTTTCGGGTGTCGGCGTCATCGCTGGCGGCCCTTATTACTGCGCGCAGGGCAGCCTCTTCACGGCCTTCTACAACTGCATGACGCCGGGTTTCTGGACGCCCGTGACGCGGCCGGCGCTGCTCAAGACCGAGGCCGATCTCCTCGCCAGCGGCGGGCGCATCGACCCGACCACGCACCTCTCGCGCTCGCGCGCCTGGCTTTTCAGCGGGCGCAATGACCGCATCGTGTACCCGCAGGTGGTGGAAGCCCTGCGCGATTTCTATGGCGCATACAAGGCCCAGGTGGTGCTGGTCG
>DASXRW010000040.1:0-1786 GCA_036506355.1 Burkholderiales bacterium | reverse complement strand
CCGGTCGAGCGCCTCGCGCCGCATGTGGCACCCCTCGCGGAGCTGACCAAGGGGGGAAGCGCGTATTTCATTCTGGGCAACCACGACTGCTACGCCGGCGCCGGCGCGTGGATCGCGCATTTCCGGGAGATGGGCATGCGGGTGCTGCTCAACTCGCACGAGATCGTGCGCAAAGGCAACGCGCGGCTTCTCGTCGGCGGCGTCGTCGATCCCGCCTATGGGCGCCTGCGCCCCGAGATTTCAATCGGCAATGAGCGAGCGGACTTCCGCCTGTTCCTCGCGCATAACCCGCGCCTCGCACCGCTCGGCGCCGCGGCCGGCTTCGATCTGCAGCTCTCCGGCCACACCCACGCCGGCCAGTTCTTTCCGTGGACGCTTGCCGTGCGCCTGGTGCACGCGCCGCACGTCGCCGGCCTTTCGCGCGAAGGCAGCATGTCGGTCTATGTGAGCGCGGGCACCGGTACCTGGGGACCGCCGGTGCGCTTCGGCACCAATCCCGAGCTCACGCTCGTGCGCCTCGTGCGCGCATGAAGAAAAAGCGACGTCCGAAGCGCCAGCATTACTCCGTGTACGTCGTGGAGCTGGCGCCCGAGGTGCTCCAGCACGGACGCTTTCGGCGCGCCAACCCGAATTACGATGCGATGAAGCCTTGCGTGTACGTCGGCATGACCGGCATCTCGCCCGACGTGCGCTTCGACAAGCACAAGGCCGGCATCCAGGCGAACCGCTACGTCATGCTCTACGGCCTGCGGCTGATGCCGGAGCTCTATCAGGTCTACAACCCGATGCCGTACGATGGCGCACGCGACATGGAAGTCGAGCTCGCGATCGCGCTGCGCGAAAAGGGTTACGGCGTGTGGCAGGGCTGAATTACCCGCCGTTGGCGGCGGGCTTCAGATCGGGCCTCTGCGCTTCCGGAGGAACGTGGCGACCGCCCGCGACGACGGTCTGGATCGCGCCTGCGAGCGCCATCAGCGCGGAAGTCTTCGGCACGTAGCCGCGCGCGCCGCCATCGAGGCAGGCGCGGATGGTTTCCTTGTCGTCGGCCGCGGCGACGACCAGCACTGGAACGGACGGACAGGCCCTACGGAATTTGTGCAGCGTGTGCACGCCGGCGGAGTTCTGCAGCATGAGATCGAGCAGCACGAGGTCCAGCTTGCGATGCGTAGCGATCTGCAGCCCTTCGGAGAGATCGACGGCGATGTGCACGCGCGCGCCGCTGAACGTCTTCCTGACGATGGCGGCGTACACCTGCACCGTCACGGCCTGATCGTCGACCAGTAGCACTTCCATGGCCCGATGTTAGACCCGCCGAGCCACTGATACGGCGTGAATCGGCACCGCCTCTCTCAATCTTTGACAGTCACTCCGCTTTCAAACCCTTCTCGCGGATGATGCGCCCGTAGCGCGCGAGGTCGGCGTTGATCAGCGCCTGCAGCTCGGCGGGCGTGCTTGCCTGCGGCACCGCGCCTTGCGCAATCAGCTTTTCCCGCACGTCCGGCTGCGCCACCACATCCCGGATATCTGCGCCCACCTTGGTCACGATCGCGGCAGGCGTTCCCGCCGGCGCGACGAGCGCGATCCACGAGCCCGATTCGGCATCCTTCACGCCCGCCTCGGCGAGCGTCGGCACGTCGGGGATCGCTGGCGAGCGCTTCGCGTGTGAAACGGCGAGGCCCTTGAGCTTGCCGGCCTTGATGTGCCCCGAGCTTTCCAGCACCGAGGCGAAGAGCAGGTTGACGTGGCCCGCCATCAGGTCGGTCATCGCCGGGCCGCCGCCCTTGTA
>DASXRW010000039.1:0-18732 GCA_036506355.1 Burkholderiales bacterium | reverse complement strand
ACGCGACCGAACTTCGAGGTCACCACCCAGCGCGCGAGCAGCAGCGTTGCGATCAGCACGGCGGCGGTAATGGCGAAGAGCGCCATCCGCGTCCCCGGCGTGGTAATCGGAAAGCCGACGATCCGTTTGAAGTCGGTGAAGCCGTTGTTGCCGCCGAAGCCGGTGTTGTTGCGGAAGAACAGCAGCATGGCCGCGAACGTCAGAGCCTGGGTAATGATGGAGAAGTAGACCCCTTTCACGCGCGAGCGAAAGGCGAAGAAGCCGAAGACGAACGCGAGCAGTCCGGGGACCAGCACGACCAGAAGGAGGGCCCACCAGAAGTGATCGGTCATCCACCACTGCCAGGGAAATTCCTTCCAGTCGAGGAACACCATGAAGTCCGGGAGTTCGGCCTGGTACTGGCCTTCGCGGCCGATCTGGCGCATCAGGTACATGCCCATGGCGTAGCCGCCGAGCGCGAAGAACAGGCCGTGCCCGAGCGACAGGATGCCGGCGTAGCCCCAGACGAGATCGAGCGCGACCGCGACGATCGCGTAGCACATGATCTTGCCGGCGAGCGTCACCCAGAAGTTCGAGAGGTGCAGCGGATGTCCGGCCGGAATAACAAGGTTGAGCATGGGGAAGAGCACGAAGGCGACGAAAGCGCTCAGGCCAAGAATCGCCCAGCCGCGCGGACCATAGAGGCGTCCCCCAGTCGTTGTCCCCCTGATAAGGGGGTCGGAAGCCGAAGGCGAACGGGGGGTTTCCGCGGAAATAAACGTGGTCTGTCCCTGATTTGCCGTGCTCATGCGTCGAGCGCTCGTCCGCGCAGCGCGAACAGGCCCTGCGGGCGGCGCTGGATGAAGAGGATGATGAAGACGAGCACCGCGATCTTCGCGAGCACCGCGCCCGACCAGGACTCGAGCAGCTTGTTGGCGAAGCCGAGCACCAGCGCCGCGTAGACGGTGCCCGCGAGCTGGCCGACGCCGCCGAACACCACCACCAGGAACGAGTCGACGATGTATCCCTGGCCGAGGTCCGGGCCGACGTTGCCGAGCTGGGAGAGCGCGCAGCCCGCGAGCCCGGCGATGCCGGAGCCGAGGCCGAAGGCCCAGGTATCGACGCGCGCGGTCGGCACGCCGACGCAGGAAGCCATCGCGCGGTTCTGTGTCACGCCGCGGATGAATAGGCCCAACCTGGTTTTTGCGAGCAAAACCCACATGCCTGCGAGCACGCAGCCGACGAAGAGCACGATGTAGATCCGGCTCCAGGGCAGCACGACGTTCGAGAGCACCTGGATGCCGCCCGACATGAATGCCGGGTTCTCGACCTGGACGTTCTGCGCGCCGAAGAGCGAGCGCACCGTCTGGATCAGGATCAGGCTCAGGCCCCAGGTGGCGAGCAGCGTCTCGAGCGGCCGGCCGTAGAGCCAGCGGATCACGCTGCGCTCGAGCGCCATGCCGACCAGCGCGGAGACGGCGAAGGCCGCGGGCACGGCGGCGGCGAGGTACCAGTCGAAATGGGCGCTACCCCTGAACAGGTTCTGCACCACGTACGTCGTGTAGGCGCCGATCATGATCAGCTCGCCGTGCGCCATGTTGATGACGCCCATCAGGCCGTAGGTGATCGCGAGCCCGAGCGCGGCGAGCAGCAGGATCGAGCCGAGCGAGATGCCGGCGAACGCGAGGCCGAGCCACTCGCCCCAGGCGAGGCGCTTCTCCACCGCCTCGAGGCTCATGCGCGCCTCGCGGCGGATGTCGGGATCGGCATCGGCCACGAGCTCGAGGAGCAGCGTCTTCGAATTGGGATTGGCAGAGCGCCCGAGCGTGTGGATGGCGGCAAGGCGCGCATCGCGCGATTCCGCCTTGAGCTGCATGCCGGCCGCGATGATTTCGAGGAGGCCGCGAATCTCCGGATCGGTTTCCTTCGCCAAAGCCTTCTCGATCAGCGGATACATCGCGCTATCGGCGCCGCCGGCGAGCGCCTTGGCCGAGGCGAGGCGCTCGCTTTTCTCGGGCGAGAGCAGGTTCAGCACCGCGAGCGCATCGCCGATGGCGCCGCGCAGCCGATTGTTGGCGACGACGTCCTCACGCTCCGCGGGCATCGGCAGCGTCGCGCCGGAGATGGCATCCAGCGCCTTCTCGCCGCGCACGATCAGCACCTGCTTGCCCGCCGTTTGCATCTCGCCCTCGGCGAGCGCCTTCAGCACGTCGCGCGCTTTCGGATCGCCCTCCGCCACCAGCGCCGCGATCGCCTCGATGCGCTCGTCGTTCTCGCCGAAGGCGAGCTTTTCTACGGCCGCGCGCTCGAGCGCGAGCACCGGCAAAGACATGAAAAAGGCCGCGACGAAGGCGGCCTTTTTTATCTGCTGGCGCACGTTACATCTTCTTGTCGGCCATCAGCGCGGGCTCGTCCTTCTTCTTGTCGTTGCCCGCGATGAACGGGCTCCACGGCTGCGCCTTGACCGGTCCCTTGGTCTTCCATACCACGTTGAACTGGCCGTCGCCTTTCACTTCGCCGATGAACACCGCCTTCTGCAGATGGTGGTTCTTCTCGTCCATCCTGGAGGTGATGCCCGAGGGTGCCTGGAAGGTCTGGCCGGCCATCGCCGCGGTCACCTTGTCTACGTCGAAGCTCTTCGCCTTCTCCACCGCCTGCTTCCACATGTAGACGCCGATATAGGTCGCTTCCATCGGGTCGTTGGTGAGCGGCTTGTCCTTGTGCCCGGCGATGTTCTTCGCCTTGGCATAGGTGGCCCACTTTTTGGTGAAGCCGTCGTTCGCAGGGTTCTTGAGCGACATGAAGTAGTTCCACGCCGCGAGGTGGCCGACCAGCGGCTTGGTGTCGACGCCGCGGAGCTCCTCCTCGCCCACCGAGAACGCCACCACCGGCACATCGGTGGCCTTCAGGCCCTGGTTGCCGAGCTCCTTATAGAAAGGAACGTTCGAGTCGCCATTGATGGTGGAAACCACCGCGGTCTTGCCGCCAGCGGAGAACTTCCTGATGTTGGCGACGATCGTCTGGTAGTCGCTGTGGCCGAACGGCGTGTAGATCTCCTCGATGTCCTTGTCGGCGACGCCCTTCGACTTGAGGAAGGCGCGCAGGATCTTGTTGGTCGTGCGCGGGTAGACGTAGTCGGTGCCGAGCAGGAACCAGCGCTTGGCGGCGCCGCCGTCCTTCGACATCAGATACTCGACCGCCGGGATCGCCTGCTGGTTGGGCGCGGCGCCCGTATAGAAGACGTTCTTCGAGATCTCTTCGCCTTCGTACTGCACCGGGTAGAACAGCAGCCCGTTCAGCTCCTCGAATACCGGCAGCACCGATTTGCGCGAGACCGAGGTCCAGCAGCCGAACACCGCCGCCACCCTGTCCTGCGTGATGAGCTGGCGCGCCTTTTCTGCGAACAGCGGCCAGTTCGAGGCCGGATCGACCACTACCGGCTCGATCTTCATGCCCATGACGCCGCCCTTGGCGTTGATCTCGTCGAACGCCATCAGCGCGGTGTCCTTCAGCACGGTCTCGCTGATCGCCATCGTGCCCGACAGCGAGTGCAGCACGCCTACCTTGATGGTCTTCTGCTGCGCGAAAGCCGGCGGCATGCCGATCGCTGCGATGGACGCGGCAAGCGCGAGCGCCTTCACTAAGGAACGACGTTTCATTGGCTCTCCCCTTGGTTGGAACTTCGCCAAGGGAGAACGCAACGACCGTGCCATGCCGCTTCCGCGGCCGTGCCTCAGTGTTAAGGGAAGCGGGCGGCGCCCGGGCGCACTGGGCTAGTGCGTGGGCGCCGGAATGCACTGCAATGAGGCGTTAGTAGTACTCCTGGATGTTCTCCTGCTGCTTGGCCGGATAGCTGGGGTTAGTGCGCCAGCCGTAATCCTTCGCGTTGGGCGCATCCGCGCGCGCTTCGGAGACGAGCGACGGCTCGCCTTCATCCCTGGAGCAGGCAGCGCTGAATGCCAGGCCGGTGATGGCGAGCGCTGCGGCGGCAAATCTCGTAGACCACATGGTTCTCTCCTGTCTCGCACCGAGCACCGCGCCCGGCGTGGCGACAATCTAGAACCGCGACTGGACGGCGAGATATGGCGTGGCGCACACCGACGGCGTTGAATATTCACCGCGCCGCGGATTTCTCCACGAGCACTACAGAAAATCAGCGATTCAGCGACAGGTTTTCTAATCAGCGAGCGCGCGGCGCAGGCGCGCGACGCCGTCGGCGAGCTTGTCGTTCTCGGCGGCGAAGCACCAGCGGAGATACCCTTCGCCTTCCGGGCCGAACGCGGCGCCCGGCGCGAGTCCGAGGCCGTGCTCGCGCACCAGACGCTTGCAGAACGCGAGGCTGTCGGTCATGCCTTGCACGCGGAGGAAGACGTACATCGTGCCGTCGGGCACGGCGACCTGGACCTTCGGCAGCTGGCGCAGCTCGGCGACCACAAAATCCCGCGCGCGGCGGAAGCGCTCGAGCGTGCGCGCGATGACCGGCTCGCCCTGCGTAACCGCGGCGATGCCGGCTCGCTGGATGAAGATCGGCGTACACGAGGTGTTGTACTCGATGAGCTTGCCGAGATCGGCGGCGATGCTCGGCGGCACGACCAGCCACCCCAGGCGCCAGCCGGTCATCAGCCAGGACTTGGAGAACGTATTGGTGCTGATGACGCGGTCGTCGTCCTGCATCGCGTCCAGGAATGAAGGAGCGACACCGCCAGCGCCAAAGTAGAGGCGCTCGTAAGCGTCGTCGGCAAAGATCCAGATGCCGTGCCGGCGGCAGTGCTCGAGGAGCGCCTTCTGCTCGTCGCGCGTGATGGTCCAGCCGGTCGGATTGTTCGGCGAGTTGAGATAGAGCACCCGGGTGCCGGGCGTCAGCGCGGCCAGCAGCTTCTGGACGTCGAGGGTCCATCCATCGGTGGAAAAATCAAGCGCTACCGTGGTGACGCGCGCGCCGAGGATCTTCGGGATTTCCTGGAGGTTGGGCCAGAGCGGCACCACTTCGACGACGTGGTCGCCGGGATCGACCAGGAGCTGCGAAGCGAGCATCAGCGCGTTGACCCCGGCGCTCGTGACCGCGATCTGACCGGGATCGATCTTGCGGTGCAGGCGCGAGACGTAAGCCGCGAGCGCCTCGCGCAGCTGCGGGATGCCGAGGTTGTGCGTGTAGAAGAGCTCGCCCGCGGCGATCGACTCAGTCGCCGCCTTGCGGATGAACTCCGGGGTCGGCTCGTCGGGCTCGCCGACCCAGAAGGCGAGGATGTCCTTGCGGCCGAGGCCCTCGTTGTAGAGCTCGCGGATCTTCGAGGCGGCGAGCGCCTGGACGGCGGCGCGCGCACCTAAAGGGGCAAGCGGTGGCGTTTCGAATTTCACGGTGGCGAAAGAGGGTACAGTTGTCCTGCCGGCCGAGTGTAACGAAAAAATTGCCCTGACCCCTTTCTCAGGCCCCTTTCTCAGTGTCCGCCCGCCGCTGGTCGCTCGTCGCCGCGCTCTTCACGATGATCCTGTGGGGCGTGAACTTCGCCTTCGTCAAATATCTGCTCGACATGCTCGGCGTCGGGGCATTTCTCTTCATCCGCTTCGTTTCCATGCCGCTGCTCGCGTTCCTGCTGCTCGCCTTCGTCTTTCGCCGCCACATCGCGCGCACCTGGCCCAAGCGCGAGGACCTGCCGCGCTTCATCGCCTGCGGGCTGATCGGGCACGCGTTGCACGTCGGCATCGTGTTCTGGGGCATCAGCCTGTCGACCGCCTTCTCCTCGGCGCTGGTGCTCACGAGCGGGCCGCTCTTCACGCTCGCGATCCTCGTCCTGCTCGGCGCCGAGCGCCTGCGCGCGAGCCAGGTCGCGGGGACGCTCGTCGCCATGGCGGGCATTGCCATATTCCTGTCGGACAAATTCGCCGGCGGCGTCCTGCACGCCGGCTACGGTGACCTGATCCTGCTCGTTGCGGCGTCGTTCTTCTCGCTCTACACCGTGCTGGTGCGCCCGCTGGTGGAACGCTATGGGCCGCTCATCGTGCTGGCGTACACGCTCGCCTTCGGCGCGCCGCCGATGATCCTCATCTCGGCGCCGAGCATGTTCACGGCGGACCTCGGCCGCCTCACGCCGATGGTGTGGTTCGGGCTTTTCTGGGCGATCGTGCTCTCGTCGGTGGGCGGCTGGCTGGTGTGGGCGTGGGTAAACCATGTGCGCGGCATCGCGCGCTCGGCGCCGCTCATGTACCTGCCGCCGCCGATCGCCGGCGTCGTGGCCTGGCTCACGCTCGGCGAGCAGTTCACCTGGCTGAAGATCGTCGGGGCCGGCGTTACCATGGCGGGCGTCGCCTGGGCGCAGTTCGGCGGCGGTCGTCCGCCGCCCCGGGAAGCGGCTCAGGTCGATAGCGGCTAACGAACAAGGGGAATCCATGTCAGCAGGTCACGGCCACGGCCATGGCGATCACGGCGGCAACAAGGGCGTCGCGCTCCTGATTTCGGTGCTCGCCCTGGTGCTCGCGTTCTCGGAGACGCTCGGCAAGAGCGCGCAGACCGCCGCGCTCGCCTACAACATCGAGGCGTCGAACCTCTGGGCGTTCTTCCAGGCGAAGACCATCCGGCAGACGGTGCTGCGCACCGCGGCGGAGCAGACGGAAGCCTACGGCACGGATGGCGAAGGGCAGAAGCAGGTGAAGAAGTGGAAGGACACCGCGCAGCGCTATCAATCCGAGCCCGAGACCGGCGAAGGCCGCGATCAGCTCGCGGCGCGCGCCAAGGACGCCGAGAAGAAGCGCGACACCTCGATGGCCGCGTACCACCACTACGAGCTTGCGTCAGCCGCCGTGCAGATCGCGATCGTGCTCGCCTCGGCCTCGATCATCGCCGAGATCATCGCGCTGGCGTGGATCGGCGCCGGTCTCGGGGTGCTGGGCGCCGTGTTCTGCGTGATCGGGTTCTTCTCCCCGACCGCGGTGCATCTCTTCTAGAGCGTCAGAATCCGCAGCAGCGCTGGGCGGCCGTCGGCGAGCGTGAAGCGCGACTCGTTGGCAGGATAGCGCCCGAGCTCCTCGGCGGCGCGGCCTTCGAAGGAGGCGCGGAACTCGCGGTTGCCGACGAGCACCACCTGCCTTTGCAGGTCGACCACGTAGGCGGGCGCGTCGAGCTTTTCCAGCACCGAGAGCGACAGCTCGTGCCCGCGCAGCACGTCGCGCAGCTTGGCGATGAGCAGCACCACGGTGACGAAGGTAATGAGCAGGACCACCGCGTCCCAGTAGAAGTACAGGCTCAAGCTGTAGTGATGCGCGCCGCGGAAGATGGTGATCCAGAGCGCTATCGCTCCGGCGGATAGCGCGAGACCCATGGTCCGGCCCACCGCCCAGGTCACCATGGCGATCGGCACGAGCTGCAGGATGCTGATCTGCAGGTCGAAGCCGGTGAGGCGGTCGATCACCGAGATCGCGAGCACCAGGATGACGGCTGCCGCGCAGGTGACGGCGGGACTGTAGTCGCCGAAGAAGTCCGACCCTTCCGGGGCCGGCCGCGCCACTTGCTCGGTTTCGCTCATGGCCCGGTCTATTGTCCGCGCAATTGCGCCCGCGGCAAGGGGCGGATCGCTGGCATGCGCATTGCGTCACGCCGGCACGCTGCCTTTCCACTACTTCGTGCAGCGAAGGTCCCGGCCTGGATTAGTTTACGTAACGGACTGGGCGAGCCTCAAGCCCATTCGGGCAGAGGCGACGGCGGGATGTCCACGCCGCATTTGGTCAGCACGATCCTCGTGTATTCGCCGAGCCGGGTGATGGTGATGTCCTGGCGCGGGGGGAAGGCGAGCCACGGCTCGTTGGCCGCTTCCGCGGCTTGAGTCGCGACGATCTCGAGGGCCCACGCGAACATGGGCGCATCGTGCGCGAGCGAGATGACGCGCGTAAGCCGGCAAGCGCCAGAAACTGTGCGTCGAACGCAAAATTTCTGCAGCGAGCGGAACTAGTTCACACAAAAACTAGATCTGCACCCGCGAGCCGAGCTCGATCACCCGGTTGGTGGGGATGTTGAAGTAGTCGGTGACGTTGCCGGCGTTGCGCGCCATGGCGGCGAAGATGCGCTCGCGCCAGAACGCCATGCCGCCGGGCCCGACTGCCGGTACGACGCGCTGGCGGGAGACGAAAAACGACGTCTGCATGGGGTCGAACTCCAGGCCAAGGGCGCCGCATTGCTCGAGAGCTCGCGTGATGTCCGGGCGGTTCATGAAACCGTAGCGCACGCGCACCCGCCAGCAATCGCTCCCGAGCCGCTCGCAAAGCACGCGCTCCTCGAACGCCACCCACGGCACGTCGCGGAATTCGACGGTGAGAAACACGACTCGCTCGTGCAGCGCCTGGAAATGCTTGAGCGTGTGCAGCAGCGCGTGCGGCGTGGTATCGGCTGCGGCGCTGAGGAAGACCGCCGTGCCCGCGACGCGCTGCGGCGGATCGCGCAGCAGCGACTTGAGGAAGGGCTCGAGCGGCACCGAATCCTGGCGCAGGCGCTCGACCATGATCGCGCGCCCGCGACGCCACGTCAGCATGACGATGAAGATCGCCGCGCCAAGCGCGAGCGGGAACCAGCCGCCTTCGTGGATCTTCAGCAAAGCCGCGCCGAAAAGCGTGAGGTCGATCAGCATGAAGAAGCCGGTCGCGAGCAGGCACAGCCACAGCGGATAGCCCCAGCCGTAGCGGATCACGAAAAACGTGAGGAAAGTCGTGACGAGCATCGTGCCCATCACGGCGACGCCGTAAGCCGAGGCGAGCTTCGACGACGATCCGAAGCCGACCACCGCCGCGGCGACGATGGCGAGCAGCGTCCAGTTGACCACCGGGATATAGATCTGGCCGATGGTCTTCGCCGAGGTGTGCTGGATCTCCATGCGCGGCAGGTAGCCGAGCTGGATCGCCTGGCGCGTCATCGAGTACGCGCCCGAGATCGTGGCCTGGGAGGCGATGATGGTGGCGGCAGTCGCGAGCGCCACCATCGGGTAGAGCGCCCAGCCCGGATAGGAGTAATAGAACGGGTTCTCGAGCGTCTTGGGGTTGTCGATGAGCAGCGCGCCCTGGCCGAAATAGTTGAGCACCAGCGACGGCGCGACCAGGCTGAACCACGCCCAGCGCACCGCTTTTTTGCCGAAGTGCCCGACGTCCGCATAGAGCGTCTCCGCGCCGGTGATGGCAAGCAGCACCGATCCGAGCACCACGAAGGAGGAGAAACCGTGCCCGGTGACGAACCCCAGGGCATGCAATGGGTTGACTGCGGCGAGGATGGAGGGGCTGCGGCTAATGTTCCAGACGCCGACCGCGGCGAGCGACAGGAACCAGATCGCGCAGACCGGACCGAACACGAGGCCGACGACGCCGGTGCCGTGCCGCTGGATCAGGAACAGGCCGATCAGGATCCCGGTGGCGAGCGGCACGATGTACGGCTTGAAGGCCGCAGTGCCGACCTCGAGGCCCTCCACCGCTGAGAGCACGGAGATCGCCGGTGTCAGCACCGCGTCGCCGTAAAACAGCGACGCGCCGAAAACACCGATGGCGAGCAACGGCGCGGTCCACTCGGGATGCTTGCGGATCGAGCTCGTCGCGAGCGCGAGCAGCGCCATGATGCCGCCCTCGCCGCGGTTGTCGGCCCGCATCACCAGCGTGACGTACTTGAGCGATACCACGACCATCAGCATCCAGAACAAGGTCGACAGGCCGCCGATGATGTTCGCCGGCGTGAGCGCAATGCCGTGCTCGGGATTGAAGGTTTCCTTGACGGCGTAGAGCGGACTCGTGCCGATGTCGCCGTAGACCACGCCGAGCGCAAGCAGCGCGAGCGCCGCAGTGGACTGCTTGTGCGAAGCTGCCATGAGGCGCGCAGCTTAGGCGGCGCCGGCCCGTTGCGAGCGCAGCCGCGGCAATTCTTTACGGGATCTTTACGCCGGCCCTGCGCTAAAGTAGCCCGATGAAGGGCTACGCGTGGGCGGTGGGCGCGACCGCGGCGTGCACGGCTGCGGGCATGGCGATGCGCGGACGCTTCGATCTCGTCAACATCGCTATGGTCTACCTGCTCGCCGTGGTGATCGTCGCCCTGCGCTACAGCCGCGGCCCGGCGATCGTCACGACCGCTCTTTGCGTCGCCGCGTTCGACTTTCTCTTCGTGCCGCCGCAAGGCACCTTCACGGTGGACGACGTGCAGTACCTCCTCACCTTCGCGATCATGCTCGCCGTCGGCCTGATCATCTCGACGCTGATGGAGAGCGTGCGCAGCCAGGCCAAGGCGCAGGCGCGGCTCGAGATGCAGGCCGAGACCGAGCGCATGCGCAGCGCCCTGCTCGCGTCGATCTCGCACGATCTGCGCACGCCGCTCGCCGTCATGTCGGGCGCGTCGTCCAGCCTGGCCGAGCGCGGCGAGCGCCTGACTGCGGCAGAGCGCCAGGCGCTGGCGCAAAGCGTTTTCGATCAGGCGCGCGAAATGTCCGAGCAGGTCACCAAGGTGCTGCAGATGACGCGGCTCGAGACCGGCGCTCTCGCGCTCGAACGCGACTGGGGCTCGCTCGGCGAGATCGCCGGATCGGTGCTGCGGCGCCTCGCCGATCGCCTCGCCACGCACCGCGTCATCGTGGAGCTGCCCGAGGATCTGCCGCTCGTGCGCGTCGACTCCGGCCTGATCGAGCAGGTGCTCGCCAATCTCCTCGAAAACGCCGCGCGGCACACCCCGCCGGGAACGGTGGTCAGGCTGCGCGCGAAGCGCGAGCGCGGTGAACTCATCGTCTCGGTGGAGGATTTCGGTCCCGGGCTGCCGGAAGCGGACGTGGAGCGCCTGTTCGCCAAGTTCCAGCATGGCGTGAGCGAGGGGAGCAAGGGCGGCATGGGCCTCGGGCTCTCCATCGCGCGCGCCATCGTGCGGCTGCATGGCGGCCGGGCCTGGGGCGAGCAGCTGCCCGGCGGCGGCATCGCCTTCCGTTTCGCGCTGCCGCTTGAGGAGCAGCCGCGCCTGCCGGCCGAGCCGGCGGCCGCATGACCACGATCCTCGTGGTCGAGGACGAGCCGGAGATCCGGCGCTTCCTGCGCTCGTCGCTCGGCGCCGAAGGCTATCGCGTGGTCGAATCGCCAAACGCGCGGCGCGGCGCGATCGACGCCGGCACGCACAAGCCCGATCTCGCGATCGTCGATCTCGCCCTGCCGGACTTCGATGGCCGCGAACTCATCCGCCAGATCCGCGAATGGTCGCCGATGCCGATCGTGGTGCTCTCGGCGCGCAGCCAGGAGCGCTCGAAGATCGAGGCGCTCGATGCCGGTGCCGACGACTACATCACCAAGCCTTTCGGCGTCGGCGAGCTGCTCGCGCGCGTGCGCGTGGCGCTGCGCCATGCGGCGCGCTCGCCTTCGGGCACGGTGCTGAAGCTGGGTGCGGCGAGCGTCGACCTCGAAAAGCGCCGGGCGACGCGCGATGCGCGCGAGGTGCACCTGACGCCGATCGAGTTCCGCCTGCTCGGCTGCCTCGCCAAGCACCTCGGCATGGTGGTCACGCAGCGCCAGCTCCTCACCGAGGTATGGGGACCGTCGCACGCCGCGCACACGCACTACCTGCGGGTCTACATGAAGCAGCTGCGCGACAAGCTCGAGGACGACCCGGTGCAGCCGCGCTATCTCGTCACCGAGACCGGCGTCGGGTATCGCCTGCTTGCAGATGATTAGATCTGCACCCGCGAGCCGAGCTCGATCACCCGGTTGGTCGGGATGTTGAAGTAGTCGGTGACGTTGCCGGCGTTGCGCGCCATGGCGGCGAAGATGCGGTCGCGCCAGAACGCCATGCCGGGGCCGCCGTGCACCGGCACGATCTTCTGCCGCGAGAGGAAGAACGAGGTCTCCATCAGGTTGAATTCCAGCCCGAGCGCGCCGCAGAGCTCCAGCGCGCGTGTCACGTCGGGCCGGTTCATGAAGCCGTAGCGCACGCGGATGCGCCAGCAGCCGTGGCCCATCGACTCGCAGGTGACGCGGTCGGCGAACGAGATCCACGGCACGTCGCGCACCTCGACCGTCAGGAACACCACGCGCTCGTGCAGCACCTTGTTGTGGGAGAGGTTGTGCAGCAGCGCGTGCGGCACCGCATCGGGCGTCGCGGTGAGGAAGATCGCCGTGCCCGGCACGCGATGCGGCGGGTCCTTGAAGAGCGAGTCGAGGAAGCTCTTCAGCGGCACCGCGCCCTCCTCCAGGCGCTTGAACAGGATCTCGCGGCCGCGCCGCCAGGTCGTCATGGTGGCGAACACGCAGGCGCCGATGGCGAGCGGGAACCAGCCGCCGTCGGCGATCTTGAGGAGCGTCGCGATGAAGAACGAGAGGTCGATGATCGCGAAGAAGCCGGTGGCGAGGATGCAGAGCGCCAGCGGGTAGTTCCACATGTAGCGGATGACGAAGAACGTCAGCAGCGTGTCGACCAGCATCGTGGCTGTGACGGCGACGCCGTACGCGCCGGCGAGGCGCGAGGAGGAGCCGAAGCCGATGACCGCCGCAATCACCACCGCGCACAGCAGCCAGTTGAGCGACGGAATGTAGATCTGGCCGACCTCCCGAGCCGAGGTGTGCACGATCGTCATGCGCGGCAGGAAGCCGAGCTGCACCGCCTGCTTGGTGAGCGAATAGGCGCCGGAGATCACCGCCTGCGAGGCGATCACCGAGGCCGCGGTGGCAAGTGCCACCATCGGGAAGAGCGCCCAGCCGGGCAGCAGCAGGTAAAAGGGGTTCTCGACCGCGCCGGGCCGAACCATAAGCAAAGCGCCCTGGCCGAAGTAGTTGAGCACCAGCGCCGGCGCCACCAGGCTGAACCAGGCGACGCGCACCGCGCCCTTGCCGAAATGGCCCATATCGGCGTAGAGCGCCTCGGCGCCGGTGACGGCCAGGACGACCGAGCCCAATACGACGAACGAGGCGGCGCCATGGCTCGTGAGAAAGCCGAGCGCGTGCAGCGGGTTCAGCGCCGCGAGGATGCCCGGCGCCTGCACGATGCCGTAGATGCCGGCCGCGCCGATGGCGATGAACCAGGCCATGGTCACCGGGCCGAAGAGCTTGCCCACGGCGGCGGTGCCGCGCGCCTGCAGCGCGAAGAGCGCGAGCAGCACGCACACGGCGACCGGGACCACGTAGGGCTTGAGCGCCTTCGTCCCCACCTCGAGGCCTTCGACGGCGGACAGCACCGAGATGGCGGGCGTGAGCACGGCGTCGCCGTAAAAGAGCGAGGCGCCGAACACGCCGATGAGGAGCAGCGGGATGCGCCATTCCTGGTGCGTCCTGATCGCCTTCTGCGCGAGCGCGATCAGCGCCATGATGCCGCCCTCGCCGCGGTTGTCGGCGCGCATGATCAGCACCACGTATTTCAGCGAGACGATGATCATCAGCGCCCAGAAGATGGTCGACAGGCCGCCGAGGATGTTGCCGTGGGTGAGCGGGATGCCGTGATCGGGCGAGAAGGTCTCCTTCACCGCGTACAGCGGGCTCGTGCCGATGTCGCCGAAAACGATGCCGAGCGCGGCGAGCGTCAGCCCGGCGAGCGAGGACCTGCGGTGGCGGCTATCGCGTTCCAAAAAAACGGCTAGGGCTTGTAGGTGACTAGCGAGCGCTCGAGGCGCAATTGCAGCGGCTCTGCCAGCGGCGTGTTGCCTTGCGGGCGCGAACCCCAAAGATACCCGAGCGCTAGCGCAGCCGCGAGCACGGCGGGTACCCAGAGCGACAAGCGACGCGGCAGCTGCCGGCGCAGCTCGCTCAGCGTGCGGTGCGCCTCGTCCGCCCGCCCGGCGGCGTCGGCCGAACGCGCGGCATCTGCCGAAAAGCTCGCTGCGGCGCTGATGCGCGAGCGCAAGGCGTCGGCAGCCGCGGACTCGGCGGCAGCACGCGTGGTGGCGCGTGCCTCGGCTCTGCGCTCGGCGGCGGCGCGCGATTCGAGTGCTGCGGCCGCCCTGCTCTCTGCGCGCGCACGCTCATCGGCCTGGCGTGCCGCAGCCTTGTCGGCCTGCTCGCGCGCGCTCAGCGCGACGCGCAGCTTTTCCTCGTGCGCGGCGCGCTCGCGTGCAAGGCGCGCGGCCCGCTCCTCGGCGGCGGCGGCTTCCGCGGCCTTGCGGGCGAGCGCCTCCTCGGCAGCGATGCGCGATTGCAGGATGGTGGTGGCGCGCGACTCGGCCTCGGCGCGCTCGCCCGAAGACGCGTCGCTGCGCCGCTCGGCCTCGAGTCGCCCATGCAGCTCGGCCGCGGCTTCGGCCTCCGCCTTTTCGCGCTCGCGCGCGGCGCGCAGCCCCTCCGCATCGGCTTCGGCGCGCGCCTGGGCGCCGCGGCGCAGCTCGGCATCGAGCGCGGCGCGCTGGCGCGCCGCTTCGGCGGCACGCTTTTCGGCGTGCGCGCTGCGTTCGGCCTCGGCCTTGCGGGCGTTCTCGGCTGTGAGGCGTGCCTGCAGCTCGGCCGCGGCGGCGGCTTCCGCAGCGGCGAGTTCCTCCGCCGCGGCGCGGCGGCGCTCCTCGGCCGCGATGCGCTCGGCGAGCTCGCGCTCGGCATGGGCTTCGGCCTGCTCGCGCTCGCGCGCGGCCTGTCCCGCCTTTTCTTCAGCCGCGGCGCGCGCCTGCGCTGCGAGGCGCAGCATCTCGTCGGCGGCGCGGCGCTCCTCGGCTGCGGCAGCCGCTGCGGCCTCGGCTGCGGCGGCAGTGCGCGAGCGCTCGGCGAGCGTCTGCTCGGCACGCGCGCGCTCGAGGGCCGCGGCGGCAAGCACTCTCTCGGCGCTCGCGCGCTCCGCGGCCTCGGCAAGGGCCTTGGCCCGGGCATCGGCTGCCTCGCGTGCCGCGTGTGCTGCTTGGGTTTCGGCCTCGGCGCGTTCCTGCGCCGCACGCTTCAGCGCGAGCTCGGCCATCGCGCGCTCTCGCGACAGGCGGTCGGCTGCCTGCTCGGCGCTGGCGCGTGCGTCTGCGGCCTGCCGCGCCGCCTGCTCCGCGGCTTCGGCGGCACGTGAGCGCTGCGCGGCCAGCTCCTCGGCTCTCGCCCGCTCGAGCGCGGCGTTGGCAAGCGCCTTGTCGGCGGCAGCGCGCGCTTCGGACTCGGCCTGTGCCCGCGCCTTCGCTGCCGCCGCCTCCCGTGCCGCCTCGTTTGCCTGAGCTTCGGTTTCGAGGCGCCCCTCGGCCGCGCGCCTGAGCTCGGCCTCGGCATTCGCGCGCTCTTCCGCGAGGCGCGCTGCTTCTGACTCGGCGCTGGCTCTCGCCTGCGCCTCGCGCCGGAGTCTTTCCTCGCGCGTCTCCCGCTCGCGCGCCGCTTCGAGCGCCTGCGCCTCGAGCTGCGCGCGCTGGCGCGCCTTTTCCTCGGCGGCTTCCTCGGACGCGCGGCGTTCTTCGGCGAGCGCCGCGGCGCGCGTGTCGCCGGCAAGGCGCGCTTGGGCCTGCTCGAGCGCCGCCTGCTCGGCTGCGCCGCGCTCGCGCGCAAGCCGCTCGGCCTCGGCGTCCACGGCGGCGCGCGCTTCGGCTTCGCGCTTGAGCTTCTCCTCGCTCGCCGCGCGCGTCCCTGCCGCAGCGAGCGCCGCCTGCTCGGTGGCCGCGCGCGCCTGCGCCGCGGCCCGCGCGCGTTCTTCGGCGGCGATGCGCGAACGCGCGAGCTCCGCGGCCTGCGCCTCGACCGCCCGGCGCTCCTCGGCGAGCTCGCGCGCGGCGGCGTCGGACTCCCCGCGCAGCCGCGCCTGCTCGAGCGCCGCGCGCTCGGTCTCGGCGCGCTCGCGCGCAAGCCGCCCCGCCTCGGCTTCCGCGGCGACCTTCTCCTCGGCCTCGCGCCGCAGCTTCTCCTCGGCGGCTTTCTTGTCGCGCGCCGCTTCGAGCCCGCGAGCCTCGGCCTGTACGCGCTCGCGCACCGCGCGGCGCGCCTGCTCTTCCGCCGCCGCGCGTTCGCGCATCGCCGCGCCCGCCTGCACCTGCGCTTCGGCGCGTTCGCGCGCGTGCGCCGCGGCTTCCTCTTCTTTTTGCCTTCGCTGCTCGGCGAGCGCCGCGGCCTTTTTCTCCGCCTCCTCGCGGCTCTTCGCCTCGGCGAGCGCCTGCGCTTCGGCGCGCTCGCGCTCGGCCACCAGGCGCGCCGCCTTGGCTTCGGCCTCGGCGCGCGCGTGCGCCATGCGCCGCAACTCGACCTCGGCCGCCTGGCGCTCGCGCGCGAGATCGAGGCCGCGCTTCTCCTCGACGACGCGCGCGCTCGCCACCTGCTCGCCGGCCTTCTCGCGCTCGATGCGCTCGCGCTCGGCGTTCTGCAATTGATCGTAGAGCTTGCTCATTTCTTCGCCTTCGCGGCGGCGGCCCTGGCGAGGGCGACGACGTCCACGGCGGGTTTGCGCGGTGGCGGTGGCGGCGGCGCAGGCTTCACGGCCGCCGGCTTCGCGGGCGCTGCAGCCGCCGGCTGGGCTGCCGGGGTCGGGCCCTGCCCCTTAGGCGCGAAATCCAGGTTGACCAGATCGCCGAGCGCGTCCGAGTAGGTCTCGCGGACCTTCTTCATCACCGGCAGCGCCTTCTTGAAGGCTTCGATCAGCTTCGGATCGAACTTCTTGCCGGCGGCGGCGACGATCTCGGCGGCCGCCTCGTCGACCGGCATGGCGTCGCGGAAGAACTGCGTGGTGGTCATCGACTCGAAGGCATCGATGATCGCCATGGCGCGCCCGCCCCAGGGAATCGCCTCCCCCTTCAGCCCCTGCGGATAGCCCGAGCCGTCCCAGTGCTCGTGGTGGGTGAGCGCGAGCTGGCGCGCGAGCTTGAGCAGCGGATCGTCGTGCTCGCCGATGATCTCGGCGCCGAGCGCCGGGTGGCGCTTGACGCGCTCCCAGTCGGGCGCCGAGAGCTGCTCCTTCTTGCGCAGGATCTCGGCCGGCACGCCGAGCTTGCCGACGTCGTGCAGCGGCGCGGCCTTCATCATCATCTCGGCGATCTCGGGCTTGATCCCGGCAGCCTGGGCCAGCAGCTTGGCGTAGTGCCCGAGCCGCATGACGCGGTTGCCGACCGCCTGGCTCTCGTGAAATTCCATGGCGCGCGCGAGCCGCTTGATCAGCTCCGCGCGCGTGTGCTCGAGCTGTGCGGTGCGCTCCGCCACCGTTCGCTCGAGCTCCTGGCGCTGGTGCTTCAGCGCAAGGTGCATGCGCACGCGGGTGCGCAGCACCGCGGCATTGATCGGCTTCATCACGTAATCGACCGCGCCCATCTGCAGGCCTTCGACCTGCGACTGCGCGTCGGTCTTGCCAGTGAGAAAGATGACCGGGATGTCGGCGGTGAGCGCTTCGCCTTTCAGCGCCCGGCACACCTCGAAGCCCGACACCTCGGGCATCTCGATGTCGAGCAGGATCAGGTCCGGATGGGGGTCGGCGAAAGCTTTTTCGATCGCCGTGCCCGCATCGGCTGCGGTGTCCACTTCGTAGTCCGGGCCCAGCGCCTTGGCCATGAGTGCGAGCAGGTCGGTCGCGTCGTCGACTGCGAGGATGTGGGGACGTTGTTTGCCGCTCACTCGCGCATTTATTCCGGAGGGGTGTAGCCCGCCTGCGCGAGGCGCTTGCGCGCCTCCGGGCCGGTCAGGTGGTCGATGAAGTCGAGCACCGTTCGCGACTGCTTCACCGGAACCGCGACGTAGGTGGTGTATTTCTGCAGCTCCTTCGGCAGCTCGCCGACGAGCTTCACGCCCTTCACCGGCAGGATCTCGCTCACCTGGTGGATGCCGAGTTCGATCTCGCCGCGCCCGACGGGCTCGACGATGTACCCGCCTTGGCCGAGCTTCGCCTTTGCGTTCACTTGCTCGGCAATGCCCAGGCGCTGCAGCACCTCGGCGACGTGCTTGCCGCTCGTGCCGACTTTCGGGTCGATGTAGACGATGGACTTGGCCGCCAGCAATGCTTTCTTGAAGTTTTCGACAGTCGAGATATCGGGTGCCGGCGCCTTCTCGTTCACCGCGACGCCAATCCCCACCCGCGCGATCGGCTTCGCGCCGCGCTCGACGCGCCGCTGGCGCTCGAGGCCGGGCAGCGTCTCCTCGGTGACGATGACCATATCGACCTCGGCGCCGTCCTCGAGGCTCTTCACCAGGCGTCCCATCGGCTGATAGTCGACTTTCACCACGCCGCTCCTGAAGGATGCGGCGAGCGGATCGACCAGCGACTTGGCCGCGCCGCCGGAGAGCACGCGCAATTCCTGCGCATGCAGCGCGATGGGCACGAGCAGCAGGAGGAAGGCAAGGCGCTTCATGCACGTTTCCCTTTTCGTTTAGCGCGCTCGAGGAGCTGCGCGAACTGCTCGGGCGGCACCGGCTCGCCGTACAGGAAGCCCTGCACCTGGTCGCAGCCGTGGCGCTTGAGAAAATGGAGCTGGGCGTCGGTCTCGACGCCTTCGGCGATCACCTTCAGGTGCAGCGCGTGGCCGAGCGAGATGATGGCCTGCGCGATCACGCCTTCGTCGGCGCCCTCGCCGTAGCCGATGTCGCGCACGAACGAGCGGTCGATCTTCAGGGTGTCGATCGGCAGGTCCTTCAGGTAGGCAAGGCTCGAGTAGCCGGTGCCGAAGTCGTCCACCGACAGCACGATGCCGAGCGACTTCAGGCCGTGCAGCGTGGCGATCGCGGTGTTGACGCTGTGCATCACCATGCTCTCGGTGAGCTCGATCTCGAGGTGACGCGAGTCCATGCGGGTCTCCTCGAGGATGCGCGACACCGCGCGCACCAGGCCGTCCTGGCGGAACTGGCGCGCCGACAGGTTGACCGACACGAGGCCGGGCTTCAGCCCCTGGTCGAGCCAGGCGCGGGTCTGGC